>JADMIJ010000153.1 GCA_015478655.1 Acidimicrobiales bacterium
CATGTCACTGGCAAAACCAGCGGTCAGCTGGTCCCATGTCGCTGGCAAACGACACTTGGGGCGCAGGCCGCCGCCACGGCGATCGCCCACTTCGTGGGCAAGCACGAGATCGAGCCCGGGGACTACGCCCTGGAGCTCGTCCGTGACGGGGTTGCCACCCCGATCGCCGACACAGCACGGCTTAGCGACTACGACCTGCACAACGGAGACGAGCTTCGGCTCATCCCCGAGCAGCCCCAGGTAGACGGGTGAGTCTGCATCCGGCCCTACTGGTCGAGATGCTGGAAGAGGAGGTGTCGGTCGCCCGGGTTCGCCTGGGCGACCGCATCGCCGGGCTCGACATCGTCGGCACCGACATCATCTGCGCGCTGGAGGAGACCACCGTCGGAACGGTATACCTGCGCTTGGCTGCGGCGGACTACGACGCAGAACCCATGAGTTTCGCCGTCGTCACAGAGACCGGCGAGATCGCCGAGCCAGCGAAGTGGCCAGGTCAGCTGTTCCATTCCATCCACCCCTCGCTGGAGCGCGCCATGGCGTGCGTGCAGGGGACCTATGAGTACCACAGCTTCCCTGGGCACACGGCCGACCGCTGGGACGCCCATAGGCGCACCCTGCGCCTCTCCCATCTTCTGGACCACATCGTCACCAAGGCAGGCAAGTGATGCTCACCATCCCCACGTCCATCCTCGTCGAGGCCCGTACATTTTTTGAAGACCGCGGCGCGCTCGGGTGCGAAGGCACTGCCATGATCGCCGGCACCGACGGCGTCGCCACCAAGCTCGTCGTCCCCGAGCAGCACGCCAATCCTGTTCCCTATTGCTCGGTCGAGGTTACCCGGCAGGGCAAGAGCGAGCTCGCACTCGCCCTCGGCCCCGACGACCGCTATGTGGCGCGCATCCACAGCCACCCTGCCCTGGCCTTCCACAGCGCGAGCGACGACGCCAACCCGGCCATCACCTACCCCGGCGCACTGTCCATCGTCGTCCCTTTCTTCGGGCTCGGCCTTCGACAAAGTCTCGACGCCTGCGCCGTGCTAGTTCGCCGCGACCGGCGTTGGCTCGAAGTCCCCGCCGGCCCGGACCGCAACGACTTGGTGGTGGCACGGTGAGCGACCCGCGCCTTTCCTTCGGGCTCGGCGTTGCCATCGGCGCCGGCGACGCTGTTCTCGAGGCCCTCGACGGTCTCCGCCCAGTGATCCGGGTTGGAATTGATGTCGACGCCCGTGCTGCGACGGCTCTGGCGGCGCTCTACTCGATGCTGCTCCGGCTCTTCCCCCACACCGTCCTCGAAGGCGACGCCATCCTTGACGCCAATCCCTGGGGTGCGACCAGGCTCAGCGAACTCGTCGAGGTGCTCGCTGCAGCGCGGCCGACTCCGAGCCGGGGCCCCACCCGGGACTTCATCGTCGGCGCGGGCGCCGTCGTCGGTGGCGCCCAGCTGTGGATGGGTGGAGACGACTGGACGGCCGACATCGGCCCCAGCCCCCGGGCCATCCGCGGCGGCCGGTTCGGCCTAGGTCTCCAGGCCGCGGCCGCCATGGTTGCATCGGAGATCGCCAAGGTGGCGCTGGGTCCCCTCGGGATGCGCCACTACTCCCTCCGTGACGGCGTGGTCTGGAACCTGGCCGATCACCGTCGACGCCCGGCCCCCGATATGCCACAGCACCAGACCGCTGCGCTGGACGTCGTGTTCTTCGGCGCCGGCTCGGTGGGGTCGAGCGCGGCGGGAGTTCTTAATTGCACCGACGAACTGCACGGTCACGCGGTCCTCGTGGACAGCGACACCTTCGACCCGACGCGCAACACGTACCGCTACCCGACGTCCCTCGGCACGGAGACTGGACCAAAGGCCAGCTGGGTCAGGGACCTGCTCGTCGCCCGGGGCTGGACTGCCGACGATGTCGTCGGGTCGGCCTCGGATTGGGTGCGCTCGCAGCCCGCCCCAGGGTTCACCGGCATCGTCGTGTCCTCAGTGGATCGGCCCGACAGTCGCCTGCAGGTGGCCGACGCCATGGCAGCAACGACCCTGAGCGTTGGCGTCGATGGCCTGGCTCTGCACATCCAGCGCGAGCACGTCTTCGACGACTTCGCCTGCCCCTATTGCGACTTCGTCTCCCTGGAGCCACCCCTGGGCCGGATCGACTCGTTGGCCGAGCTGCTCAAGCTCCCCCAGCCCCGAGTGGCACAGCTCCTGGTCGACGGCGACACGCTCTCCGCGGCAGACATCGCCATAGTGGTCGACGCCGGCAGGATCCGCGCCGAGGCTTCCGAAGAGCTGGTTGGCCGGCGCATCGAAGACCTCATCCGGCGGACGTACGCCGAGATCTCGGTACCCGACGTGGCCGGAGCCTCAACCGCGGTCAGCGCCACATACGTCTCGTGGATGGGCGGCATCCTGGTCGCGGCTGAACTGACCAAGGCGTCCATTGGGCTGTCTATGTTGGACCGCCGCGTCGACCTGGATCTCTCGGGTATCCCGCTCGAGGGAATTCGGCGTCGGCTTCGTGACACGAGCGGAAACTGCATCTGCGCTTCGCCGCAGCGGTGGCGCTGGGCGGTAAGACTGTACGGAGAGCGATGGAACTCGACGACCAACAGCGAGCGGAACTTGCGGCCGGAACCCCAGACTGGGCCGCCATCTACATCGGCTGCCGGACGGTGATGTGGCGGGCAGCCTGGCAGGTGCTCGGGCCCGATCACCACTCAACCTTGGGCACCTCCGCAGATGCGATCGTTCACGACACCATGGCGGAGCTGATGGAGAAGTCCAAGCACAGCGGCATCTCTGCCATCCCACCCAACTTGAAGAGCATCGATGCGTTCTTGTGGACGGCCACGCGGCGGCGCGCCCTGCGCGTTGTCGAGCGTTCCCGACGCAAGAAGATGGAGCCGTTCCCCGAGCCCGGGGAGCCGGGTGAACTTGGAGTTGAAGATGACCTCGAACTATTTGAGGACGTTCTGATCCTCAACCAACTCGACTCCCATCTGCACGAGCTGACGGACAGAGAGCGTCGAGCGTTCATCGGGTACTACAAGCAGGGCCGCACCCACGATGACATCGGTGCTGAGCTCGGCGTCACTGACCGGGGGGCGTCCAAGCTGTGTGCAAGAGCCGTCCGTAAGCTGACGGCTGCGACGGGCATCGAGATCCACGAGGACTTGAAGGAGAAAGGAACCGATGACTGACGACATCGTCGATGGCGAGATCACAGAGCTCATCGAGTCCTACGTCGCCCACCTCGAAGGAGGGGGACCGGCACCTTCTCTCGACGGGCTCGATGCCGGCACTCAGCGTGAGGCACGCAAAGCGTTCCGGGCCGTTGATGCCGCGATACGTAGCGACATCGAGATCCCTCCGCTTGAGGAGGATCCAGTCGCCCTCGCCTTGGGCTTCGTTCCCCGTCGCCACGCCGAATCGTTCGTTGTCATCTCCGGCAAGCTGGTGAAGAGGGCGCGCCAGGGACGCGGGCTCAAGACGAGCGACGTTGCAAACCTCCTGAAGTCGTTGGGGCTGGCCGCCGCAGACCAGAAGTGGCTGGGCCGGCTTGAACGAGCACCCGTGCAAGAGGTCGCACTTGACGTCGCGAGAGGACTGGCCAAGGTGCTGGGTGTCTCGCCCGAAGCCATCTCGCTGGCGCAGGACAAAGACATCGGCCCATTCGCAGAGTGGCTGTATTCGCGCGAGTTCGACGCAGCTGTCGCCGCGTGGATTGACGAACAAGCAGGTCGAACGCTCCCCGTGGACCTTGCACCCCGAGCACGGAGAGAGCTCCTCGCTGCGGCCCGCAGGAGCGAGGGTGATGGAGCACCGGCCCTATGGGTGCAGATGCTCAGGTCCATTCTCGACGAGTTGTCCTGAGCCGTGCCCCGATCTCTGAGCTCCGAGCCAACGAGCCCGAGGCGATGGGCTGATCGGCTGGTTGGTGCCCTCGACGCCGGGGTGTGTGTCGACATCGCCACCGACCCGCGGGGCGCCACCGAGGAACACCTCGGTCTGCGGGTGGTCGAACAGGGGACCCTCGGCGAGCGCGGCAATGGCGGGTGGTGTGATGGGCTGTCGATCCTCGACGAGGGCGTCATCTTCTTTGCCCCGACAGTGAACTCGAAGAGGGCGAACTTCACCCTCTGCCACGAAGTGGCGCACTACCTCGTCGAAGAGCACACGGACTCCGTGTGAATGCTGATCGAAACCTGGAGCGCGCGCCGGTCGAAAACGGGAGCACTTC
>JADMIJ010000154.1 GCA_015478655.1 Acidimicrobiales bacterium
CTAGGCCAGCACACGGTAGGAGACCCACCGCCCGCCGTCAAGGAATTCGACCTATTTTCTTGCCCCGCAGCCGGCCCTCCCCGGCCGTCCGGAGCCCGGCCGCCGAGCGCTCGACGGCCAGGGCATCTGACGGGCTACTTCAGTTCCACCGTCGCTCCCGCCCCCTCGAGCTGGGCCTTTGCCTTGTCCGCGTCTTCCTTGTTGGCCTTCTCCAGCACCGGCTTGGGAGCGCCGTCCACCAGGTCCTTGGCCTCCTTCAGGCCGAGGCTGGTCAGGGACCGCACTTCTTTGATCACCTGGATCTTCTTGTCGCCGGCCGCAGTCAGGATGACGTCGAATTCCGTCTTCTCCTCTTCGCCGCCACCGGTGTCCCCGCCGCCGGCGGCCGGGGCGGCGGCCGCCACTGCCACCGGGGCTGCCGCGGTCACGCCGAAGCGCTCCTCGAACTCCTTGAGCAGCTCGCTCAGTTCGAGGACGGACAGCGCGGAGATGCCGTCCAGAATCTGGTCCTTGGTCAGGGTTGCTGCCATTGTCGTAACTCCTTGTTTCCTTGTTCTCGGTCGGTTGGGTCGGTTCGGGTCGAATGTGCTCGATCGGTCGGGGCGCTACTCGCCGGTCGGGCCCTCTGGAGCAGCGGTGGATCCGGGGTTGGGGTCGGGGTCGGCGCTGGCTGCGCCCGCTCCCGTGGACCCACTCTCGGTCTCCGAGGCCTCGGAGACCGGTGCCTCCTGATCGGTCTCCGTGGCCGCGACGGGGTCCCCGCCTCCGCCGCCCTCAGCTCGGCGCTGTTCGATGAGGGCCGACAGGCCGAAGGCCAGATTGCGAGGGAGTGCCTGGATGAGACCGGCCAGCTGCTGCATGGGCGCCGACAGCGCCCCGGCGAACTGGGCCAGCAGCGTGTCACGGGGCGGAAGGTCGGCCAACACGTTGATGTCCGAGGCCGACAGCACGCCCATCCCGACCATGCCGCCCTTGACGATGAGGCTCGGGTTGTTCCGGGCGAAATCGCGCAGAGCCTTGGCCACGGCGCTGACGTCACCCTGGACGAAGGCGATCGCAGTGGGCCCGTTGAGCAGATCGCGGATGGGAGCCTGGGGCCCATCGGCGACGGCCAGTCGGACCAGGGTGTTCTTGTAGATCTTGTAGTCGCCTCCGGCCGGGGCCAGCTCTCGACGCAGCTCGGCCAGCTCGGCCACGGTGAGGCCGCGGTACTCGGTCAGCACGGCGCCGTCAGACGACTCCAGCCGATCCTTCACCTCGTTGACGACGGCGACCTTTGCGGCCCTCGGATTGTCCATGGTCCCTCCGCTGAGCATCGCTGCTCAGATCTGGGCCGTAGACACCTCGAGCGGTGTCGCGCCGGCACACCGTGCCCGGCGTCGGAACGCCTCTTCAGGCGGACCCTGGTCGGGTCCCTTCGGTACCGGCAACCGGTACACCGGAGGTCTACGGCAGTTCTGCAAATCAGGAAAGGTCAAACAGTAGTGTACGGCGGAGCCCCTGGCCAGCCGGCCGAGGGGTGACGGCGTGGGTTCAGGCGCTGGCGGCCAACTCCTCGTCACCCTTGCGGGCCAACAACGGGTCGATGTGCACCCCCGGGCCCATGGTCGACGACAGGGTCACCGCCTTGACATAGCGGCCCTTCGACGACGCCGGCTTGGCCCGATGGATCTCCTCCATCACGGCATGGAGGTTCTCGAGGAGCTGAGCCCGTTCGAAGGAGGCCTTGCCGATCCGCAGGTGAACGTTGCCCACCTTGTCGGTCCGGTATTCGACCCTGCCGCCCTTGAATTCGATGACCGCCTTCTCCACGTCATCGGTCACGGTGCCCGTCTTGGGGTTCGGCATCAGGCCTCGAGGACCCAGCACCCGGCCCAGCGTCCCCACCTGGCCCATCAGGTCAGGGGTGGCGATGGCGATGTCGAAGTCGAGGAACCCCTCGTTGGCCACCCGGGCCACCAGGTCGTCCGCCCCCACCACGTCGGCTCCGGCCGCCCGGGCCTCCGTGGCCTTCTCGCCCGCAGCAAAGACCACCACCCGGGCCGTCCGACCGGTTCCCGCCGGCAGCGACAGCGTTCCGCGCACGATCTGGTCGGCCTTGCGGGGATCCACTCCCAGCCGGATGGCCAGCTCCACGGTCTCGTCGAACGATGCGGTGGCAGACCCTTTGACCAGGTCGACTGCCTCGGCCGGGGTATGGAGATGCTGGCGGTCGAACCGGGCGACGCTGGCCCTGTACTTCTTTCCCCTGGACATGGTGATTCTCCGTTTCCTCGATTGTGCGCGGTCGTTCGGGCTCAACCCGAGACGGCGATTCCCATCGACCGGGCGGTGCCCTCCACCTGGCGCTTGGCTGCTTCGATGTCGGCGGTGTTCAGATCGGGCAGCTTGATGGCGGCGATCTCCGCCACCTGGGCGCCGGTGACCGTTCCGACCTGCTCTCGGCCGGAGGTGGAGGCGCCCTTCTCGAGGCCGGCCGCCTGACGCAGGAGCGCCGGGGTCGGGGGTGTCTTGAGGATGAACGAGAAGGTCCGGTCCTCGAAGATCGAGATCTCGACCGGGACGATCGATCCCCGCTGGTTCTCCGTGGCGGCGTTGTACTGCTTGCAGAACTCCATGGTCTGGACGCCGTGCGGCCCGAGGGCCGTGCCGACGGGCGGCGCGGGTGTTGCACCCCCCGCGGGGAGCTGGATCTTCACGACCGCGACGACGCGTTTCTTCGGTGGCATGGGTACGACTCCTTAACCTGGGTTCCGCCGGCCTACAGCTTTGCGACCTGGCTGAATTCGAGCTCCACGGGGGTCTCTCGGCCGAAGATGTTGACCAGGACCTTGAGCTTCAGCTGGTCCTCGTTGATCTCCGCGATCTGGCCGGAGAAGTCCGCGAAGGGCCCTTCCTTGACCCGCACCGTCTCGCCGACCTCGTGCTCCAGACGGGGGCGGCTCCGCTTGGAGGGGGCTTCCCCTCCTTCGACCTTGACCTGGAGGATCCCCTCGACCTCACGTCGCGACAATGGGGTCGGCTTGGTGCCGGGACCGACGAATCCGGTGACACCGGGCGTATTCCGGATGACCGACCAGCTGTCGTCGTCGAGCTCACACCGGCACAAGAGGTAGCCGGGGAACACCTTCTTCTGGACGACCACCTTCTTGCCGTTCTTGAATTCGACGACGTCTTCCATCGGGATGACCACTTCGTAGATGCGGTCCTCCATGTTCATCGACACGGCCCGGCTGTGGAGGTTGGACTTCACCTTGTTTTCGTAGCCGGCGTAGGTGTGCACCACGAACCACCGGCCCGGCTGGTCATAGGGGCTGAGGACGAAGGGCTCGTCATCGTCCCCGTCGTCATCCAGGTAGCCGGCTTCGGCCTCGGGTTCCACCAGCCCGGGGCTGTCCGGAGCCGTGCCGGACGCGGCCGCGGTTTCCGAGGTCCCCGCTGCCGGGGACTGGTCGGGAGGAGCGGACGCCGCGGCCTCGACGGGGTCGAGGGCCGGGTCGTCGCCGAGGTTCGAATTGGTCTCATTCTGGGTCACAGTCACACCGATCACGTCTTGAACAGCCACAGGATGCCTTTGGCAAAGGCGTAGTTGAGGATGAAGATGAAGACCATCAACGACAGGAGGGTGACCAGGGTCACCGTGGTGTAGTTGATGACTTCGGACCTGTTGGGCCAGGCCACTTGCCGCAGTTCAGAGCGTACCTCGCGTAGGAACTGCCCCGGACGGAAGGGCTGACGCTTCGGGGCCCGGCGGGGAGGCGCGGCGGTGCGCTTGGCCGGGGCCTCCCCCTCGGGGTCCTGGCCCTGCCTTTGCATCATTCGCTTCTGTTCTCGGTTCACGTGCGGCTTCCTTCGACCGTTCCACGGGTGGTGAGCAGGGCAGGAGGGACTTGAACCCCCAACCTTCGGTTTTGGAGACCGGTGCTCTACCAGTTGAGCTACTGCCCTCTGCCGACCGCCATGCCACGAGCAGACCAGCCGATCGCAGGGGCGGTCCATCAGGGTACCACCAGGGACATTGGAATTCCCATGCGCACCGGGTCAGCGATCGAACCCTTGGGTCCCTTCCCGACCGCTCGCCCCCGATGAGGTACCCGTTCACCCGCCTGACCCCTATCGGATCCCGCCAGATGGGTCGATCCCTATCGGGTCCCGCCAGATGGGTCGATCCCTATCGGGTC
>JADMIJ010000029.1 GCA_015478655.1 Acidimicrobiales bacterium
TGAGCGGTGAGCCACCGAGGGACCCGGCGAAGGCGGCGTCCCCGTAGGAGAAGATCCCGCCGTCGGCCGCCACCAGCCAGTAGCCCTTGCCGTCGGGGGTGGAGGCCATGCCCACGATGGGCTTGTTGAGCTTCGAGCCGCCGAGGGACCCGGCGAAGGCGGCGTCCCCGTAGGAGAAGATCCCGCCGTCGGCCGCCACCAACCAGTAGCCCCTGCCAGGGAAGGTGGCGACGAAGGGGAGGATCACGCCTGCGGCCGCCGGCACGCTCTGGTAGGTGGCGAGCAGATTGGGGTCGGTAGTGCCGGGGAAGAAGAATGCGCCCTGGCCGGGCCCCGAAGCCAGTTGGAAGGAGAGCAGCGTCGACACCGGATTGGCGCTGCCCTGGTTGAACCGGGCGGCCGACGGGGACAGGCCCAGGGCCACGATGGCCTGGATCACCAGCGCCGTCGAATCGGGATCGGTTGACCCCGGGGCACCCAGTGCATTGGGCTCGAAGCCCCATCCGCCATCCGCATCCTGCCCTCCGGAGATGAAGGTCAGCGCACTGGCTGCGCCCGAGGGACCGAGCGCGCCCTGGGCCACGAGGCCTTGGACGGCCAGGGCCGTCGAGTTGGTGTCCGGACCGACGAAGCTGGCGGGGTTGCCGTTGCACGGGTTGCTCACCGTGATGTAGCTCGTCCAACCGCCGTCCGGACACTGCTGGCCGGCCAGCCAGGCGTCGGCCGTCCCGACCTGGGACGGTGCGGTGACACCGACGGCGGCCAGCGCGGCCAGCGAGAGTCCCTGGCGGAACGCACCGTCAAAGGAGGGGTCCTGAATCCCGAAGAGACCGGCATCGGGGCCCGACGTCCGCTCGGTGGCGAGGAGCCGGGCGACCAGGTCGGTTCCACCGAACAACCGCGGGTCCACTCCCAGCGCATGGGCGTCGAGGATGAGCAGAGCCAACTGCCCCGGACCGTCGCTGCCGGAGACCGTGACGTACGCACCCACGTGTGACTCGAGGTAGGTCAGTGCGGCCTCAGCGCCGCGCTGGTCGACGCCGGCGCTGGCCAGGGCCAGGACGACATTGGCCGTAGCGACGAGATCAGGTTGACCGGGAGAGGTGGTGGAGAGCACGTAGCCGGACGGTGTGAGCTGGCGGGCCAGCCAGGTGGCGCCCTGTTGGGCCGAGGCTGTCTGGGGGAACGTGGTTGTGGCCAGCGACGGCGTGGCCGTGCCTGCGAGGGCTACCGACGGTGCCGCGACGGTAGCGACGGCGAGGCACACCAGAAAGGCTGCCGACGCCAGGGGGCGCTTGATGGACATTGGGGATGATCCTCACTTCGAGGCAACGACCCGGAGTCCCACGGCACCCTCTCGGGACGTGACGACCGAGTCCCTGCCGCAGTTCTCGACGGACATGGACTCAACCAAGCAGTGCGTGGTATCCCGGCTTGTGACGAGCCTTTACCCTCGCCACCTACGGTTGCGGACCAGCGCCGGAATTTGACCGGCTTCCCCGATGCACTACCTCTGTTGTGAGGACCGACCATATCAGGGCAGGCGCGATCGGTGCTCTCCGATGAAGATCGCCGAACGTTGACATCATCCCCTGGGGTCAGACGGGACCGGCTCCCGCGTCCAGGGCGTCTGCGCTCAGTCGATGGCCGGGATGGCCGAACCGAGGCCGACTGCCCGCAGATGGTGGAGCACGTCGCCGTAGGCACGCCACGGGCTCTGCTCGGCATAGTCAATCCGGTATTCGGCGCAGAATGGGCGGACCAGGGCACGGGATCGACGCAGGTTGGCTCGCGGCATGGTGGGAAACAGGTGGTGCTCGATCTGGGTGTCGAGTCCGCCGAAGAAGAAGCCGGTCAGCGAACGTCCGGACAGGTTCCGCGAGGTCAGCACCTGGCGACGAAGAAACCCGAGATCGGTGGCTCCGGAGACGATGGGCATGCCCACGTGATTGGTGAGGAAGGTCACGCCCAGATAGAAGCCGAACAGGGCCTGGGTGATGATGATGAAGGCCACTGCCCTGATGGGCGCGAACAGGAGGAAGGGCACGATGAAGAAGATGAAGCCGTGGACGACCAGGAGTCCTGACTCCACGAGGGCGGCCCTGTCCCTGCGTCGGACGAGTGACCTGACGCTGGCGACGTGCAGATGGATGGCCTCGAGAAACAGAAGGGGCAGCACCATGACCGCCTGTGATCGGGCGAACCACTGGCCGAACGGTCCCCGTTCCCGCACTTGCTCGGGTAGGTAGACCAACGCACCCGCAGCCAGGTCCGGGTCCTTGGCGGGGCGGCCGGTGTGGGCGTGGTGACGGTTGTGCTTGGTGAGCCACCAGCCGAAGCTGAACCCGGTGAGCAGGTTGGCGACCACGAGGCCGATGGCGTCGTTGTTCCGCCGTCGGTTGCAAATCTGACGGTGACCGGCGTCATGGCCGATGAAGCCCAGCTGGGTGAGCACGAAGGCCAGGCCGACGGCAACGCCCAGACTCCACCAGCTGTCGCCGAGGACGACAGCGATGGTCCCCAGGACAACCAGAGCACCGATGGCGGTGCCGATCTTGATGGCGTAGTAACCCCGACGACGCACCAGGAGCCCTCCCTCGCGGACATTGCGGGACAGTTCGGCGAACGCCTCACGGTTGGTCGCCGCCGTGGGGGCTAGGGACTGCGTGGTCATGGTGCGTCTCTCGGTCGGTGGCAGCAAGTGAATGTGCTCCGAGGGGCAACCATGCCGGGTTGAGTCGGAGGTGTTGATCAGCCCTCCCTCGACCGGCACAAGTGCAGGGCGAGGGTCGAACCGGTCAGCCAAGTAGGCGACGAGGCCCTGACTGCGCCGCGTCGATCCGAACCGAAGATGACCACCCCACTCTAGGCCCGAATGTCCTCCTGAGGTGCGGCACCCGGCGGACGTCGGTTCGGATCGGGAAGGGCCACGTCCTTCGACTGGGCCCGGAAACGGAGCCGATGCTGCCCACCCGTCCGTGCCTGCCCTCCCCCAGCGATCGGGTTGGGGTCGGGCGTTCTGCCAAGTCGGAAGGAAGGGAAACCCCAGATCCCGATGTCGACCAGGCGGATCTCCGGCCCATGTGGTTCGCTACACCCCATGACGAACGCAATGGCGAAGAGGTGGGCCGGCCCGGTTTCAGCCCTGGCTCTGGCCCTGGCCTTGGGGTGCTCCGGCTGCTCGAGTTCGGCCACGGCGAACTCGCCAGGCACGAATGGGGTCGCGGCGACGACACAGGCGATCGCCACCGGGGCCCCGGTCCCCTCGTCCGGATGCGCCACCGCCCAACCCGCCGCCGTGGCTAATGCGCGCCAGGACATCGACGTGGGAGGAGTGGCGCGCTGGTTCCTGCTCACCACTCCGGCGCCCGGAGCACCCAGTCCCACGCATCCCGCCAAGGCAACGCCGACCGTCGCCGCGTCGACCATCCCTCGACCCCTGGTCGTCGACTTCCACGGCCTCGCCGAAGGAGCCACCATCCATTCGGCTACGACCCGATTCGGGGCCCTCGGACAGCGCCAGGGATTCGTCGTGGCCTTCCCCAATGGAACCGGCTCCCCGGTCCGATGGGACACCACCACCCAAGGCAGCTCGAACGCCGACCTCCAATTCGTGACCGCCATGCTCGAGCAATTGGAGTCCACCCTCTGCATCGACACGTCGCGGGTGTATGCCAGCGGGCTCTCCGACGGGTCGTTCATGGTCTCGTTGCTGGCGTGCACCATGTCCGATCGGTTCGCAGCCATCGCCGCCGTGTCCGGGCTTCAGATGCCCGAGCCGTGCCCCACCACCCGCCACGTTCCCATCCTCACGTTCCACGGAACGGCAGATCCGATCCTGTTCTTCAACGGTGGGATCGGGACCGCCACCCTCAACAAAGCCCTCGGCCGAACGGGATCGGCACCCTCGTCATCGACGACCACCACGACCCGGCCGGTCGATCTGCACGGATCCGGCTACCCCGCCACCGTCCAGGCGTGGGCCGTCAAGGATGGTTGCCGTCCACGGTCATCGGATACCAAGGTCGCCAGCGAGATCATCCTTCGCACCTATCCCTGCCCGAAGGGGACGGCGGTGGAGTTCGACATCGTGATCGGTGGTGGCCACTCGTGGCCCGGAAGCCGGTTCAGCCAGTCCATCAGCTCCATCACCGGACAGACCACGTTCCAGATCAACGCCACTCGGTCCATCTGGGCGTTCTTCCAGCGCTTCCAGCTCTAGACGCCGCCATCAGCAGGGCACCCCCCGGCAATGAACAGCCCCGTGCCGGGGTTCATCCCCCTCAGCTGACCAACACGTTGGGGCGAGGCAGTCCCTCGGCCTCACAAAGTGCCACGTAGGCCGCCAAGGTGCCGGCGCCGTCGAACACGCTCTCGACGTTGCCCTCCGCATCCAGGTTCAGATTGGCCCCGTACATCTGGAACCAGACCCGGGTGCCGTCCTCCACGCATTGCAGGGTGTGAACCGAGCCCGCCGGCTCGTAGAGGAACGAGCCCGCACGGTTGACATACTCGTACTCCTTGTACTTCCACGCACCGGAGGTGGTGTATCCGTACACCGGGCCCGTATGCCTGTGAGTCTGCACCTCATAGCCGGCCTGGAAGATGTTCTCCACGATCCAGAGGCCCTCCTCGGCCTTGACCTGAAGGACCTTGATCTTGTTCCCGCCACCGATGTCCACGAACGGCAGGTCATCGGCGCCGATATGGACTGCACTGGGTACGGATTCGCTGGTGGTCATGACACTCCTCCTGGCTTGGATCACCCTGCCACCATGCATTGATAGCAGCGAAGGGCGCCTGGCGTGTCCCACTGCGCCGGTTGTCCCCCTTCGGCGGGTGCCTACGGCAGGCGCCGCGGCGGTCGCAACCGGTCAGTGCCCAGGACGGAGCGCTCAGGTCCGGACCGCGCCATGCTCCTCCCAGACCTCGTTCAGGCGGCCCTGGACCTTCACGACCCAGATGATGCCTCCCACGATGGGGATGAGGACCCAGAAGCCGGTGAGCGCGCTCACCGGCGCCTCCTTGCCTTCTTTGACATACAGATTTCCCACCTCGTGCGGCATCAGGAACACATTGACGACACCCAAGAGGATGGCGAAGAGCAGGCCCAGTCCCCCTCCGATCCCCTCCCCGGAGTACGCCTTCATCTCCTTGAAGGTGGCGTACTGCCAGTAGAGGCCGTAGATCCCGATCGTCACCAGTGACAGCAGGATCACCACCACGGGGCTCCTGATTTTTCCCACCGCGGTGTCGTTCATGTCCGCCTCCTCTTCGACGTGGTATTCCACGTAACAATCCCAGCTGAGCACATGTGACCTGCCCGTGGACGGATGTGCGCTCGAAGGGACCGGATCGACGCTGCCAGCCGGCGTCGGTGAACCGGAAGTCAACCTTCCCCGGCGAGGCGCTACCGTGGCGGCATGACGAAGTTCGGTGTCCAGTTGCCCAACTTCTCGGGACATGACCCGGGTGAGTTGTTCGAGCATGTCGCCACGCTGGCGACCACGGCGGAAGCGTCCGGATTCGACTCGGTGTGGGTCATGGATCACTTCTTCCAGCTGCCGCCGCTCGGCGGACCGGACGAACCCATGCTCGAGGCGTACACCCTCCTTGGGGCACTGGCCGCTCGCACCCACGCCGTGCAACTGGGCACGCTCGTCACCGGCGTGACCTATCGCAATCCCGGCATCCTGGCCAAGATCGTCACGACATTGGACGTGATCTCGCGGGGCCGGGCCATCCTGGGCATCGGGGGAGCCTGGTATGACGTCGAACATCAAAGCCTCGGCGTGGACTATCCCAGCGACCGAATCCGCCTGGACATGCTCGAAGAGGCGGTCCAGATCTGCCGGGCCATGTTCACCGGAGATGACGTGAGCTTCACCGGCACCCACTTCCGGCTCGACCACGCCCGCAACCTGCCGAGGCCCGTGCAGACCGGTGGGCCGAAGATCATGATCGGAGGAGGCGGGGAGAAGCGCACCCTGCGGTTGGTGGCCCTCTACGCCGACAAGTGCAATGTCACCGGCGATGTCGCTCAGTTGGCCCACAAGATCGACGTGCTCCGCCAACACTGCGCCGACGTCGGGCGAGATCCCGCTGAAGTGGCGGTCACCTGGATGGGCCCTCTGATCCTGACCACCTCCGACGAGAACACCGCCGAGGTGCGGGCCATGGTGGCTGCCAGCGGGTCGGCCGAGGAGACCGCCGGATTCATCATCGGCCAGCCGCACGACATCCCCGATCTTGTGGCCGGTCACATCGACGCCGGCGCCGACGAGGTGATCTTCAGCTTTGCCTTCGCCGACGCCGACGGCATCGCCGCGGTCGGTCGGGCTCTTGGCCTGAGGGCCGCATCGTCTTCGTAGCCGGGCCGGCACCACCGTGAGCACCCAACGACCCTCCGATGTGGCTCCCATTGACGATTGGAGCAGGCTCCTCGGCGGCAAGGTAGCCGTTGTCACCGGCGGCGGAGACGGTATCGGCGCGGCCATCTCGGCCCTCTTTGCCCAACACGGTGCCCTGGTGGAGATGGCCGAAATTGACGCCGACCGTGCCGAACGCACCCGCCGGGCCATCGAGGGCAAGGGCGGCACGGTTCGGGCCCATGTCGTCGACGTCACCGATCCGACCGGCGTCGATCGTCTGGCCGACGCGGTACTGGCGGCCCACGGCCACATCGACGTGCTCGTCAACAACGTGGGGGACTACCGGCCCCTGGTCCGCTTCGAGGAATCGACGCCGGAGTCGTGGGACGCCATGTACCGCATCAACCTCTTTCACGTCTTGGCGGTCACTCGTGCCTTCATCGGGACCATGACAGCCCGACGCCGCGGTTCCATCGTCAACATCCACTCGGTCGAAGGCCTCCGTGGGTATCCCGGGGAGCCCGTCTATGCGGCCATGAAGGCGGCGGCGGCCCACTTCACCACCAGCTTGGCGGTCGCCGTCGGGCGCTCGGGGATCCGGGTCAACGGCATAGGTCCCGACCTGACCCAGTCACCCCAGGTGGACTACATCACCGGTTTCGAGGACCACGAGGAGCTGTGGCCGTCGTGGGCTCCGGTGGGTCGACTCGGCTGGCCCGAGGACCAGGCGCGGGCGGCCCTGTTCCTGGCGTCAGATCTCTCCGGCTACATCACCGGTCACAACATCCCGGTGGACGGCGGGACCAAGGCGGGCAGTGGCTGGTTCTACTCCCCCGCGGCCGGCCGATTCGTCAACCGGCCCACGACCTTGTGACCGTGGGCGCCGCTGGAGGGTGCTGGGCCGGCTCGGCTGCCGCTGACTGGATCAGCCCGCTCCCGTCGTCACGTTGATGGACGGATCGGGCGGCGGCCCCAGAGCCGCCGCCAATGAGATCGGGGTCACTTCGCCCGGGCCGAGCGCCAGCCGGAGGAAGCGCACCGTCTCCGCCCGCACCGACTGGGATTGGAGGGACGTTCTGACAAACGGGCCCAGATGGGTCCCTCCGGCGATGGTGAGGAGGGCCTTGGCCATGTGGGCCGTCTGATACACCTGGGTCGCCTTCGGCAGGAGGCCGTACTCATCCGCCGTGCCCACCGCCACCAGCAGGGTGCCGGGAGTAGTGCTGTCCCAGGGCCCGGCCACGGCGGCGGGTAGCTCACTGGACAGGGACAGGTAGGCCCGGATGCGGTGGTCGGCATAGGCAGGGTTGAGCGCCAGCAAGGCGACGTCGCTCCCGCCGTCGGAGTGACCGGCGACCGCCACCCTGGCCGGATCGATCGGCTCGCCGCTGTGGAGCAGGGCCGTGATCACGTAGGAGAGGTCGCGGGCCTGATCGGGGAAATCGCTGACCGGCGTGCCGGGAAGCGTGTCAGCGGAGTCAGGGAAGACCGGTGCGGCAACCATGTAGCCGGCCGCCGCCCACGCCTCGAGGAGAGGGGCGTAGGCATCCGGATCGCTGTTCCATCCGTGGCCGAACACGATGAGTGGCAAGGGGCCCGCGGCCCCTTCAGGGCGCCAGACCTCCGTGGTGAGGACGCGGCCCGGTGTGGCCGGCGCGCTCCCCCGCTGCGGCGTGGTCCGGCTGGGGTCGACCAGTGCGAGCGAGCCTGTCTGCACGGAGTAGGGCGGAGAGGGTGCGGTGGTGACCGTCGAGGGAGGCAGGGTGGTTCGGGTGGCTCCCTGGCCGGGGGCCGTCAGCCGATCTGAGCTCTGGGTCGACTGGGCTGCGAGGGCGATCAGGCCGATACTGGCCAGGGCTCCGGCCAGCGCGGCAACGAGAAGGGTGCGGGCCCAGCGCCGCCGTGCACGGGTTTCCATCAACGGGTCACGACCCACAGTTCGGTCCTTGCGGCTCCTGCGGTGGTCACTGCCCCATCTTGTTCCGTTCGGAACCCGGTCGGGGCAAACGAGACGGCTCGGTCCCTCCCGGCGACAGGCCAGGGCCGGGTACCTGCCTCAAGTGCCGACCTCGAGCCGTCGATAACTCCGATATGCCTCGAAGGAGCCACATGGGTCGGGACGATCGTGGACCCAAGACTGGATTGCCACGCTTCCCCGCGCCGTTTCCACGTGCGCGCATGGCCGGGCAGTGATGACCACACGGTGGCGAAGTTGGAACTCGCGACGGACGATGGCCGCGGCCGGCGTGCTGTGCTCGGTGGCTGCGGTCCTGGGGATCACGTGGTCGGGGCCGGCCGGAGCCACCAGCGTTCGCGTTCGGGCCGGCGTGAACCTGAGCCAGATTGCGCGTACCTATGGCACCAGCGTGCCCGCCCTGGTGGCGCTCAACGGCATCGCCGACCCCAATGTGGTGTTGGCAGGGGCGGAGTTGCAGATCCCCACCTCTGGCGCAACCAACTCGAGTGCTGCCGCGTCGAGCGGCTCGACGCGCGTCCTGGTCGTGGCGGGCGACAGCCTGTGGGCCATCGCCGCCCGCTATGGCACCACGGTGGCATCGCTGGTCCAGGTGAACGGGATCGCCAATCCATCCCTCGTGGCCATCGGCAGCCACCTCTCCATTCCGACGCCGTCCAGTCTGGGCACGGCCACCGGAGGTGGCGGGTCGGCGTCGGCCAGACAGGGCTCGACATTGCGGGCGGCGGTCGTGGCCCACCCGACCCGGCTGGCCATGGTTCCGACGTTCCATCGGTGGGCCACCGCCTACGGTGTGCCCGCCTCGCTGCTCGAGGCCATGTGCTGGTGGGAGTCCGGATGGCAGATGAACGTCGTCTCCTCCACCGGCGCGGTTGGGGTCGGACAGCTCGAACCGTCGACCGTGCGCACCCTGCGAGTGGTCCTCGGAGACCACACGCTCAGTGCCACCAACCTCTCGGACAACATCGAGATGGCGGCGGCCTACCTCCATGAGCTGCTGGCCCAGACCGGGGGCAACCAGGGCTTGGCACTGGCCGGGTACTACCAGGGCCTGGTGTCGGTCCGCCACCGGGGGATGATGCCCTCGACCGCCCAGTACGTGCACGGGATCCTCGCTTCCGTGCCTTCATTCTCCTAGGAAGATCCCCTTCGCCCGGTCTGCGCTCGTCAATCGGCGGCGATTGCGGCGAGCACGTCCAGCTTTGCCGCTCGCCGGGCCGGCCAGGCGGCTGCACCCAGGCCGAGCAGGGCCGCCAGCACGAGGAACACCACCAGGTTGGGCACCGGGATGACAATATCGGTGATCCCCTGGTTCTTCAGGGACGCGGAGAGTGCGGCGCCCAGCACCGAGCCCACGACAATCCCGATCAGGGCTCCGAACACGGCGATGATGACCGATTCGGAACGGATCATGGCCCGGATCTGCCTCCGCCGCATGCCCACGGCCCGGAGCAGGCCGATCTCGTGGGTCCGCTCGAAGACCGACAGCATGAGGGTGTTCACGATGCCGATGAGGGAGATGACCACCGCCAGGGCAAGGAGGGCATAGACCAGCCCGAGCAGCTGATTGACCTGGGCTTGCTGTGATTGCTCGAACTGAGATCGGGTCTGGATCTTCACGTTCGGGTAGGCGCTCAGCCCGCTCGTTACCGTTGGGGTGATGGTGGGCCCGCTGGAGGTCCGCAGCAGCACCGCGATCGGGAGCGGGTTGTTGAAGTGGGACAGGAAGAAGCTGTCGCCGACCAGGAAGCTGCCGATCAAGGCGTTTGGCTTGTAGATGCCGCCGATGCGCATGGTCGAGCTGCCGGTTTGGGCGAATTTGACCGGGATGGCTGAGCCAACCGATAGATGCTTGCTGTTGGCCACCGTCGTATCGACGAGCAGCTCGCCGGCCGCGAGGGCCGGTGCACTGGTGCCCGAGTCCATGCGGAGGATCACGGTCTGGGCCAGGTGATCGGCAGACACGGCGGCCAGGCTCGACACCGAGCGCTGGAACTCGAACTGCCCGGCGTACACGGTTGACACCGCGGTCACGCCCGGCAACCGTGCGGCCACCGGAGCGACCGAGTTGGAGAACCCGCCCTGCCCCCCGCCATTCCCGGCGGCCGTAATGATGTAGTCGGCGCTGATGGCGTTGTCCACGCTGCTCGTCGCCGACTTGGACAGCGAGGCGCCGAACACGGCGATGGTGGCCACAAGGGCTAGTCCCACCATGAGCGCAGATGACGTCTGTGCAGTCCGCCGCGGGCTGCGCATCGAATTCTCCCGGCCGAGGCGCCCCGAGATGCCAAGAATCCCCGCCAAGGGACGCCCGAGGACGCTGGCCAGGGGACGGGCAAACGTGGGAGCCAGCATCCCGATGCCGATGAAGATACCGACCGCGCCGAGACCGACGAGCTGGATAGCAGGCTTGGTCAGGCCCACGGCAAGCAGGGCGATCCCGGCCACGGCAAATACACCGCCCACCAGCAACCGCCGCGTGGAGAGCTCGGTGGCCTGGCCCTGGTGGTCGGAAATGGCGGCCACCGGTGGGATCCGCACTGCTCGCCGCGCCGGGCTGATGGCGGCGATAACGGTCACCCCGATGCCGACGACGAGGCAGGCGATGACCGTCCTGGTCTGGAAGATCAGAGGCCCCGAGGGCAGCGTAATGCCGAACCCTTTGAGGAGCGCCTCGAGTCCCAGCGCGCCCAGGACGCCCAAACCGAGTCCGACGAGAGACGCCACCAGGCCGAGCAGGCCCGCCTCGAGCAGCACGGAGCGGAACAGCTGTCGTCGGCTGGCGCCGACGATCCGCAGCAAGGCCAGCTCCCGGGTCCGCTGGCCGACGGTGATGGAGAACGTGTTGAAGATGGTGAAGGCCCCGACGAAGAGGGAGATGAAAGCGAACACCAGCAGTGCCGTGGAGAAAAAGGACAGGGCCTGATTGATGGAGTTGGTGTTCTCGTTCGCCACGGTCTGCCCTGTCACCACCTCCACTCCGGGCGGGAGGCCTCGGGCGATGGCCCGTTGGACGTTCGCCTTGTCTGCGCCCGGCTGAGCCAGGATGTTGATCGAGTTGTAGTGGCCGACCTGGTCGAAGAGGACCTGGGCCGTGGGAAGGTCGAAGGCGGCAAGGGTGGCTCCGGCCAGGTTGTTTGCCGTACCGAACCGGACAAGGCCGGAGATGGTGAACGTCTCGGGCACTCCCGGCAACAGGATCTTCACCCGGTCGCCCGGGTGGAAGCCGTACTTCTGCGCCGTTCCCTCGTCCATGGCCACCTCTGTGGATGTGGTCGGGGGCGAGCCCTCCGCCAGGGTCAGTGACGACAGCTGGGGGTTCGGGTCGTAGGAGAGCCCGAGGTTGGGCGCTCCCCCGGTTGTGATGGCCTTCCCGTCCTTGGCCACGTACTGCGCCGGTACGCCGGTGATGTTTCCCTCGGCGCCAGCCACCCCGGGGGTGTTCCGAACCGAGGTGATGACCGACTCGGGGATCGACTTTCGTTGCGCTCCTCCACCCTGTCCGTTGCTGGTGAAAGCGGTCTCGGCCCGCACCACGAAGTCGACCTTCTGGTAGATGTGGCCGAACAGCGTGTCGAACGTGTTGTGGAGCGTGTCGGTGAGGACGAGGGTGCCCGAGATGAACGTCACGCCGAGCACGATGGCCAGCCCGGTCAGCGCCAAACGAAGCTTGTGGGCCAGGAGGCCCTTGAGGGTCACTTTCCACATGTCAGCTGCCGAGCCGCTTCATCCGCTCCAGCACCGAATCGGCGGTCGGCGAGACGAGCTCTCCCTCGACCCTGCCGTCGGCCAGGAACACGACGCGGTCGGCGTTGGCCGCGCCGCGAGGATCGTGGGTGACCATGACGATCGATTGCCCGAACTCCGTCACCGAGCGGCGGAGGAAGGCCAGCATCTCGGCGGACGAGTTCGAGTCGAGGTTGCCGGTGGGCTCGTCGGCGAAGATGAGGTCGGGCCGGTTGATGAGCGCCCTCGCACAGGCGGCACGTTGTTGCTGGCCCCCCGACATCTCAGTCGGTCGGTGGCTCAACCGGTCGCTGATCCCGAGTTGTTCGACGAGATAGTGGAACCACTCCTGGTCGACCTTGGCGCCGGCGAGGTCGGCGGGAAGGGTGATGTTCTCGCCGGCTGTCAGCGTCGGCACCAGATTGAAGGACTGGAAGACGAAGCCGATCCGATCTCTGCGCATCTGGGTCAGGCCCGAGTCGTCCAGGAGGCCGATCTCCTCACTGCCCACGAATGTCCGACCCGAGGTCGGGGTGTCGAGGCCCGCCATGCAGTGCATGAGGGTCGACTTGCCCGAGCCCGAGGGGCCCATGACGGCTGTGAACCGCCCGCGCTCGAACTCGACGTTGATGGCGTCGAGGGCGCGAACAACTGCATCGCCCTTGCCGTAGGTCTTGACCAGGTCGATAGCGCGTGCAGCCGGAGGAGGCGACGCCGCCGTCCCTGTCGAGGCTTGGTCGGTAAGAACCATCAGCTTCCGTCCTTCAAAAAATCGGGACGCGGCCCGGTTGCCGCGTCACAACCAGCCTCCCATACCGCGCCCCGCACGCTGACTCGCTGGTACCGGGGACAACGCAACTCCGGGTTGCAGACGGAACGGGGTCAGCCTCTGCGGTCCCTGCGGAGCGTCATCACGCCGACCCAGCCACGGGGATCGCGATGGGGAGGTCCAGAGAATCGGCGGCGGCGTTGGCCCGATGAGATCGCCAGCGCTGTGCCAGCTCATTGACGCCGGACGGTGAGACGGTCTCGTCGGTCAGCGTGTTGCCGGCGCCGAACCTCCCCCGGGGGGCCACCGGCGTGGCTGTAGTGCACGCACAAGGGGCAGGTGTCCCATCCCGCGAGGAGCCCTGCTGGTCGTGCGGCTCGGACCGCGAATCGTCCGATGGCCCTACTATTGGCGCCGGCTGCAGGCAGTGCGCCTCCCACAGAGGGGAGCGGACCTGTTGCCAGGGGGAAGGAAAAACGCATGGGCATGCCAACAGACGTCGGAGCCGTGGACACCATGTTGGGGTTCCCGCACCCCGATATGAAGGAGGTCTACCGGTTCATCACCAAGCAGACCAAGGACGCCCAGTCCAAGGAGGAGTTCGACTTCCCGGTCGAGTACATGTTCAAGGACGTCCCCGACAAGGCGCTCGAGGGCTCCGACGACCCCATCGGAGTGACCCTCCGGGAGATGGACCTCTGGGGGATCGACAAGGGGCTGATCGGAGTGGGTGACCCGTCGGGCAACGGAGCGGAGGCGTTGAAGCGGCACCCCGACCGGTTCATCCCCTCTTCGACCGCCGATCCCAACGACGGCATGAAGGGGATCGGCCGTCTGGTCCGCGAGTACGAGACCTTCGGCGTGCGGGCGGTCGGCGTGTTCCCGGCCGGCACCTTCCCGCAGGTGGCCATCAACGACAAGAAGATGTACCCGCTCTATGCCAAGTGCGTCGAGCTGGGGATTCCCATCTTCTGCTGCGCTGGAATACCCGGTCCCAGGCTCAAGGCGGCCTGTCAGCACGTGGAACTGATCGACGAAGTCATGTTCGACTTCCCTGATCTCACCTTCGTCACCCGTCACGGTTGCGAGCCCTGGACCGAGCTGGCCGTGAAGCTCATGCTCAAATGGCCCGGGCTGCACTACTCGACGAGCGCCTTCGCCCCCAAGTACTACCCGCAGGACATCGTGAACTATGCCAATACCAGGGGTGCCGACAAGATCATCTATGCCGGCTACTTCCCCATGGGCCTCTCCATGGAGCGGATCATGACCGAGATGCCCAACGTCGGGTTCAAGGACCATGTGTGGCCCAAATTCCTCCGCACCAACGCGCTCCGAGTGCTGGGCCTCGACTAGCCGGGCCGGCCAACCATCGGATTGCCGAACCAGGAGGGTGAGGAGCCTCAGCGCGGCCGCCATCGCCGCCGCGCCTCGCCCTGAGCACGCCCAGCCTGATGGCCGTCGGCAAGCTGGACGAGGGCAGCCTTGACCTCAAGTTCACTTGAGGACTTATCCTGAAGGTGTGACTGCCGGACACAGCCGAAAGGACACGGGGCCGGGCCCGGCTGACACGGCGGCCTCGCCGGCCCTGGACGAGGCGTTCGATCGGATGGCGGCGACAGATTTCGAACTTTCGAACGGGTTTGTCAACCATGGTCCGATGGCCTGCGAGGCGCTCGCCACCCTGGGCTGTGTGGAGGAGATCGACGGCTGGGCACGATGGTTCGCCGGCATGGTCGGAGAAGGCCCGACCCCGGTGGCTCCCAGGGCCTTCGTCGAGTTCGACTGGCAGGGAGCGCTCGGAGACTACGTTCGGCTTCCCGAATGGCTTGGCTACTTCGACGCCGCCATCGCCGACGCCGGGTGGTCATCGGTGGTCGAGCTCTGGGTGCCGCGCCTCATTCCCGCGCTGTCGACCGCTCTCTTCCACGGTGCCATCCGGACCGCTCATGCCGTGCGGGCCATCGACCATGCCGACACCGTGCCGCGTCGAAACGAGTTGGCGCGAGCCCTCGGCTACTGGGCAGCCCGGTTCCGATCCGGACAGCCGGCGCCGGACGCCGAACCCGTGGACGAGATCGTCCGTTCGGTGAGTGAAGCTGCGGCCGATGCTGCCGGGTTCTACCTGGCCAGCCCCAATATCTTCAACTTGCACGGCGTGACCGGCGCCATGGCGTTGGAGCTGCTCGTCGATCACATCCCGGCCGAAGCAGGTGTTGCCGCCCTGGTCCAGGTTCGTGCCGAGCATGCGGCCATGTTCACCGGTAGGGAGCAGGTGGGAGTGGTTGACGCCTGCGGCCGGTGGGACGAAGCGTTGGCTCCAGTCGTGGCCTCGAGCCGCGACGCCCATCAGGTGAAGCTGGTCGAGGCCTGCCGGCGAGGTCTTGCCTCGATCGGCGATCCCGTCTTTGTCGCCGCCGCCGAGCAGGTGGCCGGTCGGCGCTGAGGATCGGCCCTTGGCGCCGATCGCAAAACGGCTCACACTCCCCTACCGGCTGGGACGATCCGCTGGACCCGCGTGACGGACTTAGTCGAAGGATCAATGTGGACGATGACCTTCGGCCAACGGGCACCCGGAGGCACCGACAGGTTCGTGGCCACCCCGAAGAACCCCGATTGCAGGCCAGGGCGCCACCCATCGACGAGAAGCTTCCAGGCCACCCCCCAGTAGTCCACGGTGTAGAAGCCATAGCCGGGGCCGAAGGCTGCCGGCCGAACCTCCACGACCACGGGCCCAGGCGGGACGCTGCGTTCGACCGACCGGACGATGGCGCTGTCCAGGGGTGTGTCCAGATGCACGGCGGAGACCCGGTCGTGAGCCGCCGGGACCACGGTCTGAATGCTCTCGAATGCCATCAGGGCGAGCAGGGAGAGACCGGCGATCTCGAATCCCCGTCTGAGCAGCACCAGATCGCCGACGGAGCGCCGATCACGATGCCACCGGTGCAACCCGCCCGCCGCCACCGCACCCACCGCCCAAGCCACGATGATCCAGATGAGCGTCCCGACCACCCACAGGTAGTTGCCCAGGTATCCGAGCACGGTCAGGTTGTCTCTCGGAAGGCTCGCAAGAGTCGCCACCGTCGCCGTCGCCATCACCGTGCCGATCAAGGCCAAGGCCGACAGCGGGCGCCGCTTCGCCAACCAGGCTGCGACAGCGATGGCTGTCAATAGGCACAGGGAAACGGCAGCCCATATGCTCGGGTGCCCGTTCAGATAGTGGGGCATCCCGTTGAAGGCGGCGCGGTACGGATACTGGGTCAGCCAGATGGGACGTGGCGCCACCGCGGTTGCCAGACCGTGCAACCCGAAGGCCCAGCCCACCCGGGAATGGCCGGCTCCCGAGTTGAGGACCAGGGAGAGGTTGCCAGGGTGCCCGAAGACCTCTTGGGCGAGCGGAGCCACCCAACAAGCCGCCCCTGCCACCAGACCCACGACGATCCATCGCCACCGCCGCGGCCTGTAGCCGTAGGCCAGCCCGGCCAACGGGCCGATCACCGCCAACGCCACGGCGGGGATGGCGTAGATCAGATGGCTCTGCGCTGCCACCGATGCAAACACCACAGCGAGGGGCCACCATCCGAACCTGCCCGACGCCACCGCCCAGGCCGTAGCCCCAGCGCCGATCATGAACACGAGGCCGAAGTGCGGGTTCCACACCACGTCCGTGAACAGCTGCGTCTGCCAACCCGTGTCGGCCACTACGAGGGCTACGGCCAGAGCTGCCGGCCACCCTCTCACCGACCACGCTGCTTCCACGCCGATTGACAGAACGCCGCCTGCCACGAGCGCCGCTCCCCAGAGCGCACCCTGGCCCGGGTCGAGATGGGTGGGGACGGCCAGCAACCAGAACGGCAGCGGACCCAGATCAAAGAAGGCGTGGCGCATCCCCGCCGACGCCAGGGACCAGACGCCCACCAGGGGCGATTGGGCTGAGAACACCCGATAGGAGCCGATCGAGATCATGGCGTCGTCCCGCACGGTCCGCCAGCCATTCGACAATTGGATCAGCGTCGGCACCAGCACTGTCGCCCAGACAAGTCCGTGGCTTCCCAGTCGAATGGTCGTCGGCCCCCAGCGGCCGGACCGTGCCGACGTGAGCTCGTCATCGTGCTCGCCTGAGGTGGACCCATCAGCCCGGTTTGCCGCGGGGAGGATCGACTCGGTACCGAGCACCGTCACGTCAGGAGGCCGCGGGCCCCAGAACCTCCTGGTCCGCTCCGAACCCGATCCGAGGAGGTGAAGGGCCAGCAGGCAGAGTCAGAAGGATTGGGGCGCACCCTTGTCGACGGTACTCGGAACAGACCCTTCGGGTCGGATATGGGCCGTCCGCCGTGGCGGACCCGGACGTGGTCGGACGAGCCGCTTCGAGAGGGCTTCGTCGGCTATGTTGACGCCCATGACGTGCATGACGATGGTGCAGCGTGTCCGCGGAACGGACGCGTTGGGGATGGCATCAGCTCAGTAGCCATTGGGCAGCTCAGATCGTTGCCGACTCGGGAGTCACGTCGGGAGATCTCGTGCTCGACGTCGGGGCGGGCTCGGGGGCCCTTGTCCGGCCGCTGCTTGACTGTGGCGCCCACGTCGTGGCCTTTGAACTCCATCCTGGACGGGCTTCGGGGTTGCGCCGGACATTCGCAGGTAAGCATGTCACCGTGGTGGCGGCTGACGGCTCTGACCTGTGGCTCCCCCGTCGCCCGTTTCGGGTGGTCGCCAACCCACCGTTCGCCATCAGCATGGCGCTGCTCCGGCGCCTGGTGTCGCCGGCCAGCAGGCTCGTGCGTGCCGACGTCGTCGTCCCATGGCACATCGCACGCCGCTGGGTCTCCGGTCGTGCCCCCGGTGCTCGTCGATGGCGGGCTTCCTTCTCCGCCGACTTCGGGCGACGCCTGCCCCGCCATGCCCTGTCACCACCTCCGCCCAACGGGGTGGCCATTCTGGTGATTCGACGCCGATGACCATCTGCCGGAGCTCAGCCGACGGTTTGGCGATGGAAATGGTGCGCGACTTGGGCGTGAGGATCGAGCCCGTCCGAACAGCGGGGGTCGGTGTGGAGAACGACCTCGGCCAGGCGAGGTAGCTCGTGGAGGAGCCGGTGGTGCCCCTCCTCGGATATGGCGTGCGCCTCGGAGAGCGACATGCTGCCGGCTGACACCACTCGGGCCTCCGCCCAGAGTTCGTGGCCGACCCAGCGGATCCGGATGTCCTTGACGCTCTCGATGCCCGGGACACCGGCCAACACCACCGCCACCTGGTCGACGAGCTCCGGATCGACGGCGTCCATCAGCCGCCGGTAGATGTCGCGGGCTGCGTTCTTCAGCACCCCGAGGATGACGATGGTGATGACGAGCCCGACCACGGGATCGGCCTCCGGCCAGCCGGCGGCGACGCCGATGGCCCCGGCCACGACGGCAAGCGAGGTGACCCCGTCCGTTCGAGCATGGTGACCGTCGGCCACCAGGGCGGCGGAGCCGATCCTGCGTCCGACGCGGATCCGATAGAGCGCAACGAGCTCGTTGCCGGCGAAGCCGACAAGACCGGCGGCGATGACCCAGCCGACGTGGTGGACGGGCTGAGGATGGATGAGCCGATTGACAGCCTCCCAGCCGGCGACCCCCGACGACACAGCGATCATCACCACGATGAACAGGCCGGCCAAGTCCTCGGCGCGGCCGTAGCCGTAGGTGTACCGCTTCGTCGGCGGCCTGCGCCCCAGCCAGAATGCAATCCCGAGCGGCACCGCCGTCAGCCCGTCGGCGATGTTGTGGATGGCGTCGGTCAGGAGGGCGACCGACCCCGACAGCACGACGATCGAGAGCTCGATCAGCCCAGTGGCCGCCAGCACGGCCACCGACAACTTTAGGGTCCGCATGCCCTCATCGCTCCCCGTCACCGCCAGATCGGCCGATCCCACGGGGTCGTGGCTGTGCGGCCTGGCAATCCGGACCACCGACGAGAGCCATCCCTTCCGTTGGGCATGGCCGTGGGCCGCAGTGGAGGAAGAATGCTGGTGATCGTCGTGCCCTTGGCCCACGCTCACGCCCCCGTCCCGTCGACCTCGGCCGCCCGGGTGACCGAAGCCGCGTGGTGGTCCGGAACTCCCTCGTTGATGTGGTCGACGTGGGAGATCGCCTCTTCGACCAGCCGACGGACGTGTGCGTTCTCGACGACGTAGAAGATCCGGGTCCCGTGGCGGCGCGTTCGCACCAGGCGGGAGAGGCGGAGCTTGGCGAGGTGCTGCGACACCCCGGCTGGTTGAGCGCCGACGTGGTCGGCGAGATCGTTGACGGAGTGCTCCCCGTGTAGGAGGGCCCACAGGATTCGCAAGCGGGTCTCGTCAGCGAGGAGTTTCAGGATGCCGGCGGCCGACTGGAACTCGTCATCGGAAGGTATTCCGCTTGTATGCGTATCCACGCAGTTATGTTACTTCATGTCGGGTGAAACCCCGGGACCGAAGGCCGGGAGGGGCCCCGGGACACCCACCCAACGATGAGTTCACCGAGGTTCGACCGTCCTACCTGGAGTAGCCGATCGATTGGAGCCGGATGAGCAATCTGCCCGATGTCGTGTCCCGAGACCAATGGCTCGCCGCCCGCAGACAGTTGCTGGCCGAGGAGAAGGCCCTGACCCGGGCGCGGGATCAGCT
This sequence comes from Acidimicrobiales bacterium, assembly GCA_015478655.1. Taxonomy (GTDB): domain Bacteria; phylum Actinomycetota; class Acidimicrobiia; order Acidimicrobiales; family RAAP-2; genus Bog-756. The sequence goes on from JADMIJ010000029.1 coordinate 19,488, forward strand.
CAACATGAAGCGGCGCCTGCTTCCCATGGTGAAGATCGACAAGGACTACGTCTTCCAGGGCCACGACGGCGAGGTGCGGATGATCGACCTGTTCGATGGGCGCCGTCAGCTCATCGTGCAACATTTCATGTTCGACCCGGGCTGGGAGGACGGCTGTCCGAGCTGCACCGCAGCGTCCGATGAATTGTCGAGCGGACTGCTCGCCCATCTGCACGCTCGCGACACCAGCCTCGTCGTGATCTCCCGGGCCCCGATCGAGACGATCGAGCGCTACAAGGCGAAGAGGGGCTGGGCCTTCCCTTGGTATTCGTCGAATGGGAGCACCTTCAACTACGACTTCCACGTGACGCTGGACAGCTCGGTGGCGCCGGTCGAGTACAACTTCCGCACCATGCCAGAGCTCGAGCAGGCGGGCATGTCCTGGTTGGGCGAGGGATCCTCCGAGCAGCCCGGCTACAGCATGTTCCTGCGCCACGGAGACGAGGTCTTCCACACCTACTCCATGTACGCCCGGGGTACGGAGATGCTCGGGGGCTCGTACTACTTCCTCGATCTCACTGCGCTCGGTCGACAAGAAGACTGGGAGGAGCCGAAGGGGAGATCTGGATCGTCCCGCGGCGCCAAACCCGACTTCCGGGAGTGATGGGCTCGGCGGTCCGGGTTTTGGACCTCGAACGTCGACCCGCAGGGCGACGCGGACTACCCTGACCCCATCCAGGCGAAGGGTGATCGACCCATGACCGATGATCCGTGACCGACCCCGGACGCACCGATCAGGAGCGGTTCATCTTCGGCCTGCCCAAGGCCGAACTCCATCTCCACATCGAGGGAACGCTCGAGCCCGAGATGATGTTCGCCCTCGCCGCCCGCAACGGCGTCCCCCTCCCCTACCCGGACGTTGAGGCCGTCCGAGCTGCCTACGTCTTCGGCGATCTGCAGTCGTTCCTCGACGTCTACTACGCCGGCTGTGCCGTCCTCGTCACCGAGCAGGACTTCTACGAACTGACAACCGCCTACCTCGCACGGGCCGCCGACCAGGGTGTCACCCATGCCGAGATCTTCTTCGATCCGCAGACCCACACCGATCGGGGAATTCCATTCCGCACCGTGGTCAACGGCATCTGCCGCGCCCTCGAAGACGGAGAGCGCCGGCTGGGGGTGACCTGGCGCCTCATCCTGTGCTTCCTGCGCGACCTGGGTGCCGAAGCAGCCATGGCAACGCTCGAGCGGGCGCTTCCGTTCCGGCATCTGATCGCCGCCGTGGGCCTCGACTCCGCAGAGCTGGGCCATCCACCACGGGCGTTCGAAGAGGTGTTCCGACGCGCCCGGGCGGAAGGGCTGTCCTGTGTGGCCCATGCCGGCGAAGAAGGTCCTCCCGAGTACATCTGGGAGGCACTCGATCTGCTGCACGTGCATCGCATTGACCACGGCGTCCGGTGCTGGGAGGACCAGCAGTTGGTGGACCGACTGCGAGACGATCACGTGCCGCTCACCGTCTGCCCGTTCTCCAACGTCAAACTCGGCGTCTTCCCCGACTTGGCCCACCACAATCTGGCCAACCTGCTTCGCCTTGGCCTACGGGTGACGGTCAACTCGGACGACCCGGCCTATTTCGGCGGCTATGTGGGGGACAACCTGGTCGCCGCCGCTGAAGCGCTGGCTCTCGAGAGGGACGAGATCGTCCAGATGGCCCGCAATTCCTTTGTGGCCTCGTTTCTCGACGAGGCCGACAGGCATCGACGCCTTGCCCAACTCGACCGCTTCGCACGAGACGGGTGAGCCGCAGGGGCGATCGTCGGCGTCGTCAGTCGGCGATCGGATCGGCCAGGCTGCACCGCGCCCGCCAGCCGATCGACCCACGGGGCCGGCGACGGATCACGACCGCCACGAACCTGACGCCGAGCTGATGGCGGCGGCGGCGGCGGCTTCGGTCGCCAGCTTTGCCTCCTTGGCCATGCGGGCCATCGCCGGGACTCGGGACGGATGTCGCAGGACGTAGGCCGCTACCGCTTTGGGGTTGGGTGTGCCGTCCTGGTTGCTCAGGCCGAACACCTCCTCATCGATGCTCCCGTCTGAGGCCCGGTCGCTGATGGCCCGAATGACCGACCACGGGATGGCGTGGCGTTCACAGACCTCGGCGACGGCCGCCGTCTCCATGTCCAACGAGACAACGCCGTCTGCCCGCAGGCCGGCGAGGGTGTCGGGATCGGTGATCAGCACGTCGGTGGTCCACATCTTGCCGCTGGCCTCACCCAACCCGAGCGCCTCGGGCCGGAACTCGGCGCCGGTGGCGCTGTTGACGACGACCTCGGGCAGGACGATCGTGCCGATGGGCGTCTCGTTCTCGACCGCGCCCGTGATTCCCACGACGAGCACCCGCTCGATCTCGAACGCCTCGACGAGGCGCTCGACTCCCTTCGTGGCCAGGGCGGTGCCCATTCCGGTCACCACGGCCACCACCGGTCGGCCTTCGAGGGAGCCGGTGTGCACCTCGAGCGAACCGGCACGGGTCTTGGTGAGGGAGAGCTTCCGCTTGAGCGGCGAGAGCTCCATGGGCATTGCGCAGACGAAGGCGACGTGTGCCGGCATGGACTGCGCATGCTATCGGCCAACGTGGTCGTCCGTCGCCGGTGCTCGTCCTCGGTGAACGCGTGCCGGTTGCGCCCCTTGATCCACGCTCCGGTACTGTTCGCCCATGACCGCCGACACCGCCGTGGGTCTCGCCAGCACGCCCGGCAGATTCCAATCAGGTGGCATCGGCCTGGAGTACGGGCGCCAAGGGCCCGAGGAGTTCTTCGAGTTGCAGTCCATTGGCCTCTGAGGGGTTCGTCACCGCCGCGGACGTCGTCCGGGCCCGGGCCGGCGACACCCGTGTCGGTCTGGTGTTCGAAGGCCGGCTCTGGACGTGGGCCGAGGTCGTCTCCCAGATGGAGTCGTGGGCGGCCTGGCTGGGTCGCCTCACCTCCGAGGGTCCGCCCCACGTCGGTGTCCTGCTCGACAATGTCCCCGAGTACCTGTTCGCCATCGGCGCCGCCCTGCTGTCGGGATCCGTGGTCGTCGGCCTGAACTCGACCCGCCGGGGTGGCGAGCTGGCGGGGGACATCTCCTTCACCGATTGCGCAGTGGTCCTGACCGATGCCGGCCATCGGCCGCTCCTCGATGGTCTCGACCTCGGGTCGGCTCGCATCGTCGATGTGAACGAGCATCCCGAAACCACCCGGGCCGGGCCATGGATCGGCGATCCGTCACCGGACGACCTGGCGCTGCTGTTGTTCACGGCGGGCTCCACGGGCCGCCCCAAGGCGGTGCGGGTCACCCAGCGGCGGATCGCCGGGTCGGCCGCCGCCATCGGATTCTCGCCGGATGACGTCCTCTACTGCGCCATGCCGCTCTTCCATGGCAACGCCCTGTTCTCGAGCGTCTTTCCCGCCATGGGGAGCGGCGCTTCGATCGTGCTGCGCCGGCGCTTCTCGGCATCCACCTGCATGTCCGAGATCCGCTCGACATCCAGCACGTTCTTCGCCACCATCGGACGCGCCCTCTCGTTCATCGTCAACACTCCCCCTGACCCCGCCGACCGTGACCACCGGCTCAAGGTGGTGCTCGCCCCCGAGTCATCGGTGGCCGACCAGGCCGCCTTCGAGCTCCGATTCGGGTGCCGGGTCGTGGCCGGCTACGGCTCCAGCGAGAACGCGGTCGTCTTCGTCCCCAAGGCCGGGCTTCCCCCCGATTCTCTCGGAAGTCCGCTGGCGGGGCTGGACGTGGCCGTGGTCAACGCCGAGACCATGGAAGAGTGCCAACCGGCCCATTTCGACGGGTCGGGACACATGGTGAATGCGGCCCAGGCCATCGGCGAGATCGTCGGGCGCAACGCCCTCGGGCGCTTCGAGGGCTACTACAAGAACCCCGAAGCCGCTGAACAGCGATCGCGCAACGGGTGGTACTGGTCCGGGGACCTCGGCTACCGCGACGAGAACGGCGTCTTCTACTTCGCCGGTCGGACGATCGATTGGCTCCGGGTCGACGGGGAGAACTTCGCCTCGGCCCCCCTCGAGCGCCTGTTTGGCCGGTTCGAACCGGTGACGGGCGTAGCCGTCTTCGGGGTCCCCGATGAGCGCACGGTCGATGACCAGGTCATGGCCGTGCTCGAACTCCCCGACCCCTCGGCCTTCGATCCGGCCGCCTTCGACGAGTTCCTCGCCGCCCAGCCCGACCTCGGAACCAAATGGGCCCCCCGGTACGTCCGAGTCGTGAGCCAGCTGCCGGTGGGTGCGACCAACAAGATCGACAAGCAGAGGCTCCGACAACAGAGCTGGCGGGTGGACGACCTCGTCTTCTGGCGACCGGCGCGGCGGGAGCCCCTCAGGCTCATGTCACCCGGCGATGGGGCCGCGTTGGAGAAGGCGATCGAGGCCCATCGACCGCCCAGAGCCCAGCGCTAGCCGAGCGGTGCCACCGGCGGCACCGACCTCGTGGCCATCGATTTCCGGTGCCGGACGATAGATTCGCATCGTGGACGTTCCCTTTGCGCCGCCTCCCGGGCAGGCGTGGACCAGTGTCTCGCCGCGGTTGGCCCGGATGCGGCGCGCGCTGGTCGCCGCCTCGGTGATCCCGTTGGCGGCCGCGGCCTTGGGACTGGCCTCTGCCTCCCGGCTTGCCGGGCTGATCACCGGCATCGCCGCCGTGCTGGTCCTGGTGTGGGCGTGGTCGGCGGTGGGCCGCAATTTCCGGTCGTGGGGCTACGTCGAGCGAGCCGACGACCTGATGGTGACCCATGGGGCCATGTTCAAGAAGTTGACGGTCGTCCCGTATGGTCGCATGCAGCTCGTGGATGTGAAGGCCGGGCCCATCGAGCGAGCCTTCGGGCTGGTGAACGTCAAGCTGCACACCGCGGCCGCCACCACCGACGCCCAGGTGCGCGGGCTCAGCCCTGCCGATGCCGGATCCCTCCGGGACCGGTTGACAGCCCTCGGCGAGGCCCATGGTGCCGGGCTCTGAGGTGAGCCTGGGCCACACCGATGGAGGCCCGCCCGAGGGGACCTTCCGGCTGCACCCCCTCACGCCGATCGCACTCGGGGGCCGTGTTCTCGGGTTGCTGGTGGCGATCACCCTCCTCGGGCTGGCCGAGCGGGGGTCCTCGGGCGGGCCGCGGTGGCCCCAGGTGATCGTCTTCGGTGGGCTCGCCGTTCTGGTCGTGGTGCACGGTTTCATCACGGTTGCCGTCACCAGTTACCACCTGATGGGTGGCGAGCTCCGCATCGACAACGGCCTCTTCCAGAAGCAGTCGAAACGAATCCGTCTGGACCGGGTCCAGAGCGTCGACGTCCTCGAGCCGCTGTCGGCCCGCATCTTCGGCCTGGCCGAGGTCAAAGTGACCACGGCGGGCAGTGAGCGGGCCGCGGTCCGACTCCGGTACTTGGCCCTGCCCGAGGCCCGGTCCCTGCGGGCCGACCTGCTGGGTCGATCCACCGGGGCGGGAGAGGGATCGCCCGAGGCACCGGAGCGGCTCCTCGTCACGGTGCCTCACGGCCGGCTGGTCGGATCCGTGCTGCTCGAGATGATCTCCTGGCGCCTTGCGCTCCTTGCCATCGGACCCGCCCTGGCCGTGGTCGGGCAGAGCAACGGTCACCGGGCCACCGCCGGGATCGGTATCGCCATCTTCGTGTGGTTCGCCGTCCTGATCGTCCATGCCGTGTGGCAGCGGCTCAATTTTCTCTGGGAGTTCACCGTCACCGAGTCACCCGACGGGCTGCGTGTTCGTCACGGACTCCTTTCCACCAGCCGCCAGACGGTGCCGCCGGGCCGGATCCAGGCGATCCTGATCCATCAACCCATGTCCTGGCGCCCATTCGGCTGGGTACAGGTGCGGATGAACGTGGCCGGCTATGGCCGACGAGGCTCGACCAAACGGGCCACACTGATCCCGGTGGTCGACCGAGACTTCGCCGAGCGCCTGGTGGGCTGGGTACTCGGCGGCGTCGACCTGGACGAGATCCCGCTGACCCGTCCGCCCCGGCGGGCGGCCGTTCGGGCTCCATTGTGGTGGCGGGCCCAAGAGGCCGGCGCCGATGACCGGGTGTTCGTGGCCCGGCACGGGCTCCTGTCGCGCACCATCGACATCGTTCCCCACCAGCGCACCCAGAGCCTCCGAATTGCGGCCGGCCCGGTTCAGCGGGTCCTCGGCCTGGCCTCGCTCCACCTCGACTCGACCCCGGGCCCGGTCAAGACCCGAGCCGCCAACCGGGACGCCGGAGAAGCCCGCTCTCTGCTCGATCGCCAGGTCGAACGAGGTCGAGCAGCTCGCCGCATCGCCGTGCCGGGCGGACCCGTCCCGGCCCCACAGGCGACATAAACCACAGCCGCCGGCCACCTGCGTTCAGGCGCGGCGCCCCAGGAACGCCAACAACTTGGTTTGGTCGTCCGCGTCAGCCGGCGGCTCGACCTCCGGACCGAACGCGCTCGGGCTGCGCAGCATGTCACCGAACGCCAGTGCCTGTTCGCTCACCCGGGCCACATCTTCTGGTTCGATACGGTCGTCGAGACCGGCCGCTCGAGCGAGGTCCCAACCGTGCACGACCAGATCCATGCACAGGAACCGGTTGACCGCCGCCTCGAATGTCGATGTCCCGCTGAACCCCTGGAACTCGGTGGTGGCCCGCAGCCGGATCTTCGAGATCGCCCTGCACAACTGAGCGGGCTGCATTCCAGGCCGCCAAGGGATCGTCGTCGACCCCGGGGATGTCGCCCAGTTGGCGCCCCACCAGCCCGAGGAACATGCCCTGGGTGGCGATCACGTGCTTGACGACGTCGCGGGCTGTCCATTCGTCGCAGGGCGACGGGTGCGCCCACGCTTGCTCGGGGACGGCGGCGATCTTCGTCGCAAACGCGTCACCAAGTCGGGCGTACCGTTCCGAGATCTCGGTCATGGGGGCAGTCTTTCCGAAGTGCATGGGTGCGGACATCGAGTTGGTTCACCGGGCCGGGTCCGTGCGAGCGCTTGGTCCTCCCCTTCCACCGGTGGCCGACGAACTCAGCGCCTCGCTCCTCGGTCCGGACCGGATCGCATCCCCGCCCGTGCGACATCGGTCGGTCTTCCGGCTGTGATCAGAGACCCGGCCACCACCGCGGCCGCGATCAGGATCCCGGACGCCCAGGCCGCACTGACGGCGTAGCCGTGGACGAGGGCGTCGGCCTGCACGAGTGGGCCCCCGGGATGGGAGACCAGGTAGCTTGCCGTGGCGCTGGCGGCGATGGTGTTGAGCAGTGCCACACCCAGCGAGGCTCCGACCTGTTGGGCGGTGTTGGCGGTGGCAGAGGCCACACCGCCGTCCCGATTGCTCACTCCGCTGGTGGCGGTGCTGATGGCGGGCACGAACACGCAACCCATTCCCAATCCGAGCAGCACTTCAGCGGGCAGGACGTGGGCCAGGTAGCCGGCACGGAGGCCGACCTGGGTGAGCAGGGCCATGCCCGCCGCCGCCACCAGAAATCCGGGAACGATCAGGAGGCGGGGCGGGAGGCGCGGGACCATCCTGCGGGCAACGATCATGGAACCGGCCAGGACGGCTGCTGACATGGGCAGGAAGGCAATACCGGCACGGGCGGGTGAGTAGCCGAGCACCACCTGGAAGTAGGAACTGAGCAGCAGGAACAGGCCGTACATTCCTATGACGGCCAGGGCCACCGCCAGGTACGAGCCGCCGCGGTTGCGATCGAGGACGATGCGCAGGGGCAGCAGCGGACTCTCGACCCGGGACTCGATGGCGCCGAACACGATCAAGAGCGCGAGGCCGCAACCAATGGCCGTCAGGACGACGCCTGAACGCCAGCCCTTCGAGGCCGCCTCGCTCAAGCCGTAGACCAGGGCCACCAGGCCGCCCGTGACCGACAGGACGCCGGCGAGGTCGAAACGGGCCTTCATCTGGGCGGGGATGTCCTTCAGGTAGACCCATCCGCCCACGAACGTGCCCGCGGCGATCGGCACATTGACCAGGAGGCACCAGCGCCAGTCCACGTACTCGGTGAGGACGCCGCCGAGCAGCAGTCCGAGCACGCCCCCGGTTCCGGCGATGGCCCCGAACACGGCGAATGCCTTGGCCCGGTCACGGGGCTCGGTGAAGGTGAGCGCCAGCAACGAGAGCACGGTCGGGGCCAGCAAGGCCGCGAACGCACCTTGGGCCGCCCGGGCGGCCACGAGGGCGCCGAAGCCGGGCGCGGCTCCTCCGGCGGCCGATGCCGCCGCGAACCCGACGAGCCCGACGAGGAAGGTGCGCTTGCGCCCCAAGGTGTCGGCCAGCCGGCCGCCCAGGAGCAACAGGGAACCGAAGGCCAGGGTGTAGGCGGTGATCACCCACTGGCGCTGCTGGTAGGAGATGTGCAAGGAGTGCTGCGCCGAGGGCAGTGCGATGTTGATGATGGTGGCGCCGAGCGCCACCATCAACTGGGCCAGGGAGACGAACACCAGCGCCATCCAGCGCCGAGGATCCTCCGACGTCGGGTGCGATCCCACGGCTCCTGGGGCCGCCACTGCGCCCCGGCCGGCGCCGGCGCCGGCTCGTTCGGCGATGGCTTCGGTGGGCTCGACCGTAACTTGGCTGGGGTTGCGTTCCACGGGAACAAATTTAGACCACTAAACATTAGATGTCAAAGGCTATTATGTCGATGCGTTCTGGTAGGCTGACCGCATGGCAGCCCCTCCCCGGTCACCGATCGGCCTCCAACTGGCGCGTGCGTCCAAGGTGGTGAGCGGCGCCTTCGACGACGCCCTGGCCGCCGCCGGCGGTTCACTCCCCGTGTGGCTGGTCCTCCTCTCCCTCAAGACCCGGCAGCCCGACAATCAGCGTGAACTGGCCGAGGCCGTCGGCATCCAAGAGGCGACGCTCACCCACCACCTGAACGCCATGGCCGCGCAGGGACTGCTCACCCGTGAGCGCGATCCCGCCAACCGTCGAGTCCACCAGGTCAGGCTCACCGGGCGGGGTGAGGACGTGTTCCTCCGGCTTCGCACCGCGGCCGTCGAGTTCGACCGACGGCTGCGCGGCGGCATCCCTGACGGGGAGCTGGAGGAGCTGGACCGGATTCTCCAACGGCTGTCGGCGAATGTGAGCGAACAGGCGAATGACACCGAACAGGGTGGTGCAGGAGGACTCCCCCGCTGAACCCGTGACGGAGTGACGGGGCCCGAATCGCCGAGTACTCCCTCGGTTGCGGAGATGTTCCCGCCAGGGTGGCCTGGCATACTCTCGGGCCGTGGGGACATCTCCGTGAACATCGCCACCCGGCGGGACACCCTGCTCCCGGACCCCGTCCCGCGGCCGGTCCAGTTCACGGTGATCTCCGTCGACGATCACCTGGTCGAGCCCCCGGACATGTTCGAGGGTCGCCTCCCCCGCCGATTCGCCGATCGGGCGCCCAAGGTCATCGAGAACTCGAAGGGCCACCAGCTCTGGGAGTTCGACGGCCACCGGTACTCCCAGGTGGGGATGAACGCGGTGGCGGGGCGGCGGCCCGAGTGCGTCACGTTGGAGCCCACCCGGTTCGAGGACATGCGGCGCGGCTGCTGGGACATCGACGCCCGCATCGCCGACATGGACCTCAACGGGGTGTGGGCGTCACTCAATTTCCCTTCCATGATCACCGGGTTCTCGGGAAGGGTCTTCTCCGGGGCCAGCGACCCCGAGCTGGGTCTGGCCGTGACGCGGGCCTGGAACGACTGGCTCTACGAAGCCTGGTGGCAGCCCTACCCTGACCGGATCATCCCGGGCGGGATCACCTTTTTGTCCGACCCTGAACACGGGGCGGCGGAGATTCGACGCAACGCCGAGCGGGGGTTCCGATCGGTCACCCTCCCCGAGCGCCCGCACCGGATCGATCTGCCCAGCCTGTTTTCGGGCTATTGGGATCCGATCATCGCCGCCTGCGAGGACACCGACACGGTCATCTCCCTCCATGTCGGATCCTCCGGGATGCCCGACATGCCTCCGGACAGCCCGCTGGTGGCGCTCGGCGCCACATTGTTCGGCCAGATGTCGCTGACAGCCTGTGCCGAGTGGCTGTGGTCGGGCTTGCCGGTGCGCTATCCCAAGGTCAAGATCGCCATGAGCGAGGGGGGCATCGGCTGGGTGGCGATGCTGCTCGACCGCCTCGACAACATCGTGGACCGTTCGGGGTACGGCCGGGACTACGACGCCTCGGGCCTGCTCCCCGCCCAGGTGCTGGAGCGGAACTTCTGGTTCTGCACCATCGACGACCCCTCGACCATCGAGACGCGCCACCGCATCGGTGTCGACCACATCATGGTGGAGGTGGACTACCCCCACGGCGATTCGACCTGGCCCGACACCCAGGCGGTCATCCAACGCTGTTGGGGGCATCTGCCCGTGGAGGACCTGCGGAAGATGACCCACCAGAACGCGGCGCGGCTCTACCGCTGGCCCCTCCCCGCCACCGTGGTGCCGTGATCGGGGTGATGCACACCCCCACCCGTGGCTCGTTGCTCCCCGACCTGACCCCTCGACAGGAGCTCGTCCTCCTGGCGCGCACGCTGTGGCACGAAGGCTACGACGATCACCTGGCCGGGCACATCACCTACCGTCAGCCCGACGGGACGCTCCTGTGCAACCCGTGGCTGCTGCTGTGGGAGGAGCTCCGGCCAGAGGACGTCCTGGTGATCGACCCCGACGGCAACGTGTTGGAGGGCGACTGGCCGGTGCCGCTGGGGATTCCCTTGCACCTCGAGCTCCACCGGCAGCGCCATGACGTGGTCGTGGCCGTCCACAGCCACCCTCGCTACGCCACCGTCTGGGCCGATCTGGCCCGGATTCCGGGATGCTACGACCAGAGCTCGGCACTGGGGGGAGGCGAGCTGGTCATCGTGGACGAGTACGACGGGCCGGTCGACCGCCGGGAAAGCGCGGCCCGGGCGGTCGCATCCATGGGCGCGGCGGACATGGCGCTCCTGGTCAACCACGGCGTGTTCGTGACGGCCGGGAGCATTCGCGCCGCCCACCAGCGCGCCGTGGCCCTCGAGTACCGGAGCCGGCGGGCCTGGCACGTGGAAGCGTTGGGGGCGGGACGAGAGCTCCCCGACCCCGCCCGGTCATTCTTCCGGAGGTCCGACGGCGAGGGATTCATCGGCTTCTTCGAGGCCATGGCCCGGCGAGAGCTCAGGCGCGACCCGACCCTGCTCGATCCGGCCCGTTAGGCCGGATGTCCGGGTCGGCTGCCCTTCGGCCCTGGCGAGGCGGCGGCGGTCAACCCACCGAGGAGTGGAAGGCCAGGAGGGCGGCGTTGGTCACCTCGGGCCGTTCCTGTTGTACCCAATGCCCGGCTCCGTCGACGGTGGTCGCCCCCCGGAAGTCAGGCAGCGCGGCAGCCATCTCCTCGGCCGCGCCCGGCATCATGAGGGCGACCGGGTCCAGGGAGCCGGTCAGGAACCCGACGGGCATGGCCAGCGTCGAGGCCGGGATGTCCTTGCCCCGCTCCCAGTTGGCGTCGATGTTCCGATAGAAGCTCAAGGGGCCGAAGAAGCCCGTTTCGGCGAAGGCCCTGGCGTAGACGTCGACGTCCGCTTCGGTGAGCCAGCCCGGCAGCTGCTCGGGCGCCGGGGCCAGGATGTCGAGAAAGCCGGTCCCCTGGCGCGGGGCGTCCACCAGCGCCTCGCCGGTCGCCATGCCCTCACCGCCGGCGGCGTACAACATGGTGCGCAAGAAGGTGCGCGGATCGGCTTCGAGCTCCGCCTCGGCCGGTCCGACCTCCTGGAAGTAGAGCATGTAGAAGAATTTGTCGGCGAAGATCGCCTCGAAGATCTCGGTGGGCCGGGCCGGCGACTGGCTGAAGGGCACGCTCAGGTTGTAGATCGACGCCACCCGGTCGGGGTGGAGCTTTCCCATCTCCCAGACCAGCATGGCGCCCCAGTCATGCCCCACGAAAGCGGCCTGCCGGTAGCCGAAATGGTCGAGCAGACCGCACAGGTCCGCCGTCAGCCTGTCCGACCCGTAGGCAGCCACGTCACCCGAGGGGTGACTGCTCCGGCCGTAGCCCCGGAGATCGAGCGCCAGGGCGCGGTACCCGGCTTCGCCCAGCACCGGGAGCTGGTGGCGCCAGGAGTACCAGAGCTCGGGGAAGCCGTGGCACAGGATCACGGGTGGGCCGTCTTCCGGCCCGCAGGAGGCGACGTGCAGGTCGATCCCGTTGGCCCCGATTTGTTGGTGTCGGATCTCAGACATTGGCTGCCTTCTGCTCCTTCTCCTCCTGATGCTTCTCGATGGCGGACATCACCGCGGCACCGGCCGCGCCGATGAATTCGGGCCGGTTGTCGGCCGCCCAGTCCCGGCTGGCCGTGAGGGTCCGGGATGACCCCTGGAACTCCGGTGCCACGTAGCGGGCAATCAGCTCATAGGAGTGACGCGTGGCGGCCGTGTCGGCCCACTCGTGTCCCATGAGCAGGAAGGTTCCGAACCCCTTGGACTGCTTGCGCAGCCGCTCGACCTGGGTGATCGCGTCCTCGACCGTCCCGATGACGGCGAAGCCCGAGGCGTTGAGGGCGTCGACCAGCGATTCGTGGTTCGTGGTGTCGGGAGCCAGTGGTAGGGCCGCCACTCGTTGGAAGTAGTCGACCCACTCGGCCAGGCCGAACCCCACGTCCTCGATGGCCTGCTCCTTGGTGTCGGCAATGTGGACCGGACCCACCAGGCGCCACTTGCTGCGGTCGACGGTCGTCCCGAACTCGGCTGCCCGCTCTTCCATGACATCCCAGTGGGCGCCGAGGATGTCGAACCCCCCGGCCGAGGTGGCCCCGATGGAGAGGAGGCTGCAACCGAAGCGACCGGCGGCCCGCGGGCCCGCCGGCGAAATCTGGGCCGCCACCGCGACCTCGGGGAAGGGGCGCTGGTATGGCCGCATCTGCAAACGGGCCTTGACCAACTTGAACCAGTCCGTCTCGTAACTCACCGGCTCGTCCCCGGCGAAGAGCAGGAGGATCGCCTCCAGCGACTCTTCCATCATGTCCCGCTGCTTGGCCGGGTCGATACCCATCATGAAGGCGTCCGAGGGCAGGGCACCAGGTCCGACGCCGACCATGAGCCTGCCCCGCGTGAGGTGGTCGAGCAGGACCAGTCGGTCGGCCAGCATGAACGGGTGGTGGTAGGGCAACGACGACACCCCCGTGCCCAGGCGGATGTGCCGGGTGCGCTGCGCGGCGGCGGCGATGAAGACCTCGGGCGAGGCGATGATCTCGTAGCCGGCCGAATGGTGCTCACCGAACCAGGCCTCGTCGAAGCCCAGTTCGTCCAGGTGCTCGATCAGTTGCAGATCGCGCTCCAGCGCCAGTGTCGGGTTCTGGCCCACCGGATGGAACGGGGCCAGGAAGATCCCGAATTTCAGGTGGTCAGCGGCATCCAGGCTCGTCATGCAGACATCTTCCTCTCGTTCACGGTTTCACCAGAATTTTCCCATGGTCTCCCGGGGTGCGCAGGGTCTCGAAGGCGCCGGGCGCGCCACCCAGGTCGACCGACGACGTGACCAGCAGATCGGCGCCGGGCACACCGCTTCCCAGCCGGTCCAAGGTGGCGGCGAACTCGGCCGGGGTGTAGCCGAAGGAGAACCGGAACTCGATCTCCTTGGTCACCGCCATGAAGGGCTCGATGGAGTCCTCGTGCATGCACACCCCGACCACCACGATGCGACTGCGGGGTGGCGCGTCTGCGATCAGGGATTGCAGCATGCCGGGCACCCCCACCGCCTCGAAGATCACCGGGTCCTTGGTCTCGCCGCCGAACATCGAGGCCGCGGCCCGCTCCATGATCGTCGCCGGTACTCCGAGGTCGCTCCAGCGGTCGTGCGGTGACCCCACGGCCGGGTCGAGAACGTCGTCGGCGCCGAAGGCCTCCGCCAGCTGGCGTCGGGCGGGCGAGAAGTCGGCGGCCAGAACGGGGCCGTGCCCCCTGGCCCTGAGGGCGGCGATGACCGCCAGTCCCACCGGCCCGCACCCGACCACCAGGCACGGCTGCCCCGGCAGGAGACCGGACAGGCCGACCGCATGCTCGCCCACGGCCAACGGCTCGGTCAGGGCGGCCACGTTCGTCTCCAGGGACTCCGGTACCGGAAGCAGGAGCATCTCCTGGAGCACCATGTGCTCAGCCAGTGCGCCCGGAAAGCGGTTCGAGTAGCCGATCTGCTCCACTCCGCTCGATCCGATGACGACGGGCACCGAGCACACCCTGGTCCCCACGGGCAACGTCTTGGCGGTGTCCGGGCCGTGCTCGACCACCTCGGCGCAGAACTCGTGGCCGAACACCGTGTCGAGCGAAGGATCGAGCGCCGGCACGCCGATCCGGTCCATGAGCCCGGTGAAGTGGGCGAAGTCCGCCAGGGCATGGAGGTCGGAGCCGCAGATGCCGGCGGCCAGTGAGCGCACCACCACGTGGCCCGACCCCGCCGACGGGTCATCGACCACGCCCACGACCAGCTCTCCACCCCGGGTGACGGCAGCGCGCATCGCTTCCCCTGCTCGGACGGATCGACCGCCGTCCGGATCATCGCTACGTTTGCCCCGTGAGTTTCACACAACCCGAAGTGAAGCGCCCTTTGGCGGGCAAGGTGGCCCTGGTGACCGGGGCGGCTCGGCCCCGGAGCATCGGGAGGGCGACCGCCCTGCAGCTGGCCCGCGACGGTGCGGACGTGGCCTGCCTCGACATTGCCCGGCCCTACCCGGACGCCCCCGTTCACGGCACTGCAAGCCGTGACGACCTGGCGGATCTGGCCCAGGAGCTCTCGGCGCACGGCGCCAAGGTGGCTACTGCGGAGGCCGACGTCGCCGACGAGGGGGAGGTCGAGCGGGCGGTGGCTCGGGTCAGCGAGGAACTGGGCACGGTCACCCTGGTGGCCAACATCGCCGGAGGCAGCGGCCCGGGGTTTGGCCTGGGGCCTCTGCTCGACGTGCCCGCCGCCGAGTTCCGCCGCGTCCTGGACGTCAATGTCGTCGGCACCTGGTTGGTCTCCAAGGCCTGCGCCCGACGGATGATGGCGGCCGGAGAGCCCGGTCGGATCTGCAACGTCTCCAGCCAGGCCGGCAAGCGGGCCTTCCCCTTCCTCGGCGCCTATTGCACGGCCAAGGCCGGCGTCATCCTGCTGACCCAGACACTGGCCGCCGAGCTCGGGCCCAGCCGTATCTCCGTCAACGCCGTCTGCCCCGGCACCGTGGACACCGACCTGATCAACAAGGACGCCATGTTCGAGAGCATCATGGGTGGCCCCGAGGGGCTGGCTTCCTTCGTCCAGCGGGAGATCCCGCTCGGCCGGCTGCAGACCGCCGAGGAGATCGCCGCCGCAATCTGCTGGCTGCTGTCGGACGATGCCCGGGGCGTCACCGGTGAGGCGTTGAACGTCAGCGCCGGGCAGACGATGGTGTAGCCGTGCCCATCCTGGAGCCCCGTCACGACCTGGCCCACCCCGTCGAGGGCGACACGGCCTGGAGTGAGTCGTACTACTTCAACGCCTACGACCCGGGCACCGACTCGGGCTTCTTCACCCGGATCGGGATCCGCCCCAACGAGGGGACGATGGATGCCGGCATGTCGGTGTGGCTGCCGGGCGGCGACCTGGCCGAGTACCGGGCCGTCCGAGAGCAGCACGAGATGGTCGACACCGTGCTCGACGTGGGAGCCGTCCGCTACGAGATGCTCGAGGCGATGCAATCGTGGCGCATCACCGTGGACGCCGAGCTCAGCACCCGGCCCTGCACCCCCGGGGCGGGGATCACCGCGCCCGGGACGGACCATCCCGTGCACGTCGCCCTCGACGTGCGTTTCGAGGCGGTCACCCCGGCCATCGGCACCGACGGGCGACCCGGCGGCGGACCGCGCTCCGCCGCGGCCGCGGCCGCGGCCGGCACCGTGGGCAAGGGCCACCTCGAGCAGGCCGGTCGCTGGACCGGTTGGCTCGAAGTCGACGGCCGGCGCCACGCCTGGACCGCGGCCCATGGGAACCGCGACCGGTCGTGGGGGCCGCGCCGCTGGGGCGGGCCCAAGATGTGGCGCTGGTTCAGCATCAACGTCGGCGAGAGCATGCACTTCGGTGGTATCCGGCTGGGCACCGACGCCGGCGACCTCCACCGAGGGTGGGTATGGGATGGCGGTCGAGCCACCAGCGTCGCCGAGTGGCGCCTGCGCACCGAGCTGGCCGACGATGGCGTTACCCACAAGGTCGTGCACCTCCAGGTGCTCGACAAGGACGACCGGGCCTACGACCTGCGGGGCGACGTCCTGCGGGTTGCCGACATCGGCCGGGCCGGGGGCACCATGGTCAACGAGGGGTTGGCCCGGTGGACGTATGAGGACCCCGACGGAGTCGACCGCATCGGCTACGGCATCTGCGAGTACCTGCACCAGCTGGACGACGGCGGGAAGCCCGTCGTGGCCGTCGTCTAGGTGGCCGTTGTTTAGTGGGACATGGCCATGACGAGGTTTCTGCCGTCCTCGGCCGGGCCCTCGGGGGGACCGTCGTCGGCCTGCGGCCGCTCTCCGGGGGCGCCTCGCGCATCACCAGCTCGTTCGATCTCGCCGTGGCCGACGGAACGGAGAAACCGCTCATCCTCCAACAGGACCGGGGCGACCGGACGGTGCCGAGTGGCCGGGTCCAGATCGAGGCGGCCCTGCTCGAGGCGGCCCGAGCCGCCGGTGTCCCCGTCGCCCGCGTCGTGGTGGCCGGAGGCACCTCGGGCCTCCCCCCGGGCTGGTTGGTCGTCGATCGCCTCGAGGGGGAGACCATTCCCCGCAAGATCCTGCGAGATCCCGAATGGTCCGGTGCCCGGGCCGCCCTCACCGCCCAGTGCGGGCAGGCACTGGCCGCCATCCATTCCATCGACCCCGCCGCCATCGACGGGTTGCCTCCCCGAGACCCGCTGGCCGACCCCATCCCCTACCTCGACGGGTTGGGCGAGGTCCGCCCAGCGCTCGAGCTGGGTGTGCGCTGGCTCGAAGCCCACCGCGGCCCCTCTGCGGCACGGGTCACCGTCCACGGTGACTTTCGCAACGGCAATCTGCTGGTCGGGCCCGACGGTCTCCGAGCCGTCCTCGACTGGGAACTGGCCCATGCCGGCGACCCGGCTGAGGACATCGGGTGGCTCTGCGCCCGGGCGTGGCGCTTCGGTGGGCCTGGCCGGGTCGGCGGGTTCGGTGACCTCCCCGCCCTGCTCGAGAGCTATGCCGCCGCTGGGGGCGATCCGATCGACCCGCATCGGGTGACGTGGTGGGAGGCCTACGCCGCGGTCAAGTGGGCGGTCATCTGCGCCCTGCAGGCCTCGGCCCACCTGAGCGGCGCCACCCGCTCCGTCGAGCTGGCCGCCATCGGCCGTCGGGTGTGCGAGAGCGAGTGGGATCTCTTCACCCTGCTCGGACTGGCCCCGGCCGTCCCCGATCCCACTCCGGCCGCAGGGTCGGCATCGCCGTCGCCGGTGATGGCACCCTTCGGCCGTCCGACGGCGGCCGACCTGGTCGAGGCGGTCCGGGAGTACCTCGAGCGGGACGTGATGGCCGGCAGCGAGGGTGGGGCGCGCTTCGCAGCGCTGGTGGCCCGTAACGCCCTGCAGACGGTCGAGCGTCAGCTGGAGCTGGGTGCGGCCATCGCCCAGGCTCATGTCAGGCGTCTGGCCTCACTCGGGTTCGACGATGACGCCGCCCTGGCAATGGCCATCCGATCGGGGACCTTCGACGACGACTGGAGAGACCTCGGCGTGGCGCTGGCCACATCGGCCCGCGACCAGCTGCTGGTGGCCAACCCGTCCTACCTGGAGGACGCCACCACGTAGCGGCGCGAGCCCCGCCCGCTAGGGCCGGCGATCACACGACCGGCACCGGTCACCACCGGTCGCGCCGTCATCCGAAGAAGACCTCGGCCTCAGCAAAGCGCTCGGGAGGCACCAACTTGAGCGCGGCAGTGGCCTCGGCCAGCGGGACGAGTTCGACCGAGGCCCCGTGCAGCGCCACCATCTGGCCGACGTTCCCGTCATGCAGGGCGTCCACGGCGGCCAGCCCGAACCGGGTGGCGAGGACCCGATCGAATGCGGTCGGGCTTCCGCCCCGCTGGACGTGACCGAGGACGGTGGCGCGCGCTTCCTGACCGGTCCGGTCGGCGATCTCCGACTCGAGCAGGTTTCCGATGCCCGACAGCCGCACATGGCCGAAGGCGTCCACCTCGCCCCCCCGACTGGGTAGCGTCCCCTCCACGGGAAGGGCTCCCTCGGCGACTACCACGATGGGGGCGTAGTGGCTGGCGAACCGGTGCTCGATGAACTCGCACACGGCGTCGATACGGAAGGGACGTTCGGGAATGAGGATCACGTTGGCCCCGCCGGCCAGGCCGGAGTGCAACGCGATCCAACCGGCATGTCGTCCCATGACCTCGACGATGAGGACTCGGTGATGACTCTCCGCCGTCGTGTGCAACCGGTCGATGGCCTCGGTGGCAACGGTCACCGCCGTGTCGAAGCCGAACGTGTAGTCGGTGGCGCCAAGGTCGTTGTCGATGGTCTTGGGCACCCCGACGACGGGCAGTCCCGTGGTGGCGAGCTTGGTGGCGACGCTCAGGGTGTCCTCCCCTCCGACGACCACGAGTGCCTCCACCCCCAACCGGCGTACCGTGTCGAGCACCCGGCGCTCACCGTCGTCGGCCGAGTAGGGGTTGGTCCGACTGGACCCGAGGATGGTGCCTCCTCGCGGCAGGATGCCGCGAACGGCGGCCACGTCGAGCGTCATGGTGTCGCCCTCCAGGGGCCCACGCCAGCCGTCGCGGAACCCGACGAACTCATCGCCGTAGACCTGGACCCCTTTCCGCACGATGGCGCGGATGACGGCGTTCAGACCCGGGCAGTCGCCGCCGCCAGTCAGGACCCCGATGCGCACGAGTGCGAGCGTACCCAGGTCTTGCCGCCAAGGTGGCCTCGACGGGCCCAACGGGCTCGCCGTGTCAGGTTCGCTCCACGATGTAGAGGGTGTTCCCGTCCGGGTCGCGGAAGGAGAACATCGGCGGCACCCCGGGCCAGCGCAGTACCTCGGGATCGGCGTCGACCCCTCGGGCACCCAGGTCGGCATGGTCGGCGTCGGCATCCTCGGTCGTGAGGCGAATGCCGGTGTCGGTCCCCGACAGTTCGCCGGGCCGCCGGGGAGCGAGTGCAATGGTCGTCGCCGACCCGGGCGGCGCCACTTCGATCCAGCGATCTCCATCACCGAAGGGAACGTCCAGGCGCTTCTCGAAACGTTGGCGACCGTCGGGTGGTGAACGCCTGACCACGCCGTTGCTTCCAAGACAGGTCACTGCACCACACGATGATGGAGGTCGGTGATGATGGAGGCCGGCGCAGAGACGCTCGGCGGCTCAGCCGCCGGACATGGCCTCGGCAGCCCGTTTCTCCATCTCTGCGGGCGGCACGTCCTCGACGTGGGAGGCAACGGTCCAACGGTGCCCGTAGGGGTCCTCGAACTGCCCCGATCGATCGCCGTAGAACTGGTTCTGCACGGCGTGGATCTCGGTGGCCCCGGCTCCGAGGGCGGTGGCGAACGTCTTGTCCACATCCTCGACGTAGACCATCACGGTGACCGGCGTCCCGCCCAGAGCCTTGGGGCTCGGGGCACTCATGCCGGGGAACTCATCCGCCAGCATGAGCACGGAGTCGCCGATCTGCAATTCGGCGTGTCCCACCTTGCCGTCGGGCCCACCCATCCGGAGGCGTTCCTCGGCGCCGAGCACGGTCCGGTAGAAGTCGATTGCGGCTGCAGCTCCGTCGATGGACAGATAGGCCATCACCTGGGGATACCCGTCCGGGATGGGCTTCACATCGGCCATGATCACTACCTCCTTGGCAAACATATGTTCGATTCCACGATGGTAACGAATTGCTCGACAGCTTACAAGGGGGCAACTCGTCAGCGCCGCGCCCGAAGCCCCCACCGCTCCGGTTCGAGTCAGGGTGTCGGCGGGTCGAAGACGAAGCGGGTCGGCGAGCCGGTGAAGTCGTGGGAGTCCAGTGCGAACACCCACTCCGGGCGCACGGCGAAGACGCTGTTGGACGCCGGGTCCACCATCTCCATGCCGTAGGCGGTTCCGTACTTGGCGTTCTCCGCGGCCAGCATGCTCTCGAGGGCGCTCTGGTCGATGATCCGCTGGGCCCGACCCTGCACCACCACCGGTTCGAGCGGGTCCTCGGTCGACACTGTGCAGCGGGGCTCCTGGGCCAAGGTGCGCGCCTTGCGCGACCCGTTGGCACTGCTGAACCAGAGCCTGTCCTCATGCCAGACCGCCCACACCGGCATCAGGTGAGGAGGACCCGAAGGAGTCACCGTCGCCAACCAGTAGTCGTGGGAACGGACCAGCCGCTCCTCCACCCACGACCACGGGAGGAGGCCTGTCCCCTCCTCGGGCGGCAACATCCCGTAGCCCGGCATGTAGGGCCTGGTGACCGTCGCTTCCCTCATCATCGGGAAGCTACCAAACCGTCGGTACCGACAGCCGACGCCTCCATCCGGCCCTTGCCCTCCCCGATCTCCTGGCTGCGGCCCGTCCTCTCAAGGGGCAGGAGACGGGCCGTAGATGGCCCGCATGCAGACTGCGGCCAGGGTGTCGGCCATCCGGGCGTCAGCTTCTTCCGAGGGTTGCGAGAGGGAGAGGTCGTAGCCGCAGCGCCACATCATGCTCATCAGCGTGACGGCAAGATCGCGGGCGCTCGGAGGACCCGGTAGGGCCCGCCCGGCCCGGCGATCGGCTTCGATCGACTCGGCGAAGGCGTCTGCGATCCGTCCGGTGACCTCGTTCCAGAAGGCGCGGTGCTCCGGGTCGGACTCCCCCAGCGTGACCATGGCCCGCAACAGCGGGCCCTCTCGGCGCCAGCGCTGCATGTAGGCGCTGGCGATGCGGTGGAGCACCGCTGCGGGCCCGTCCTGGTTGTCGTCGATCGACAAGACGGCGGTGTCGAAGAGGTCCTGGGTGACCCGTTCGGCCAGCGCCCGGACGACGGCGTCGCGTGAGTCGAAGTAGAAATAGAAGGTCGGGCGCGAAATGTTGGCACCGGCGGCAAGCTCACCGATGGTGATCTCCCCGATCGGCTTGACCGCCAACAGCTCCCACGCGCACGCCAAGATCGCCGCCTCCCGGACATCGCCGCGGCTCTGCGCCCGGCGGCGCCCGGACCCCCGGGGGCCGTGCTCCTTGGCCGATTGGACGTTCGGAATGGTGGACCCCCTCTTACCCGGCCGGTTCCCGGGCCACTCCACGCCGGTGCCCCACCGCTGCGGCCGGGAACTCGGGCACCGGTGGTCGGTGCCGACTCCGGACCACCTAGAGCCCCGGAAGGTCGAGCGTGGCCAGCGACTGACTCGGGACTCGGCTCAGGTCGAGGGCCATCTGCGTGAAGGAGACAGCTTGGCGGCGCATGCGGACGAAGTCGCACTTGTTTGTCGTCGGTATGCCCCAGTTGAGCAGATAGGTGGGCCCGGTGATGTAGTTGACCGTCGGAAGGTGGCCATCGGTCCACAGCTGCGTTCCCTCGCCGGGCCATCCGAACCCGTTGGGGCTGCCGGGTGCAGGAACATAGGGTCGCAGTACCAGAGCCGGCCCGGCTCCGGCGCGGCGGATGGCAGCCAGGGACGCATCCACCAGCGCCCTGTTTTCCGGGACGAACATGACGCCCAGCTCGTGCCGGCCGGTGAGGGCCATGGTCCCGTCGGGCTGGCTGTCCCACTCCAGGGCGCCCAGATGTTCGAGTGTGACTCCGCAGACCGCCTGGCGGAGGGTGGAGTCCCGATGCTCGGCCGCGAAGGTCTTCTGGCCGATGCCCCCGTAGAAGTGGCCGGTCGTGAGCGACACCACCAACGTGCGGGGCAGCGAGGCCTTCGGCAGCCGGGTCAGGTATTGACACATGGCGACGATGGTGTTGGGCCCGTTGTCCTCGACCGCGTTGGGCCCGTCCGTGTGCGAGTTGAGGATCACCGTCTGGGGGCTGCGGCCCTCGATGACGCCGACCACGTTGCGGCTCACCATGCGCTCGGTGGCGGAGTCGAGGGTGAGGCGCACCGACACGTTGGAGGTGGCCAGCCCCTCGAGGTGCCGGCCGGTCGGCCCGTCCACGAACACGCCCGGGGTGGTCCGAATGACGCCGTCGTAGGGGTAGTAGGAACCGTGGGCGCCCGCGGCGGGGAGATCGATGACGGCCACGGCCCCCACGGCTCCGCTGGCCGGCAGGGCATCGAGGAGCGAGATGAGGCCGGTGATGCCGGTCCACGGTCGCGAGTACTGACCGGCGGGGTCGATGAGGTGCTGTGGATCGTAGGTGCCGTAAGCAATCGACTCCATCGTCGAGTGAGGAGTCGATGTCACCGGCACCCTCAGCAATGCGACCTTCCCGGCCAGTGAACCCGGGGCCGGCATCTGGCCCGCCGGCACGATGGCCAGGGGCCCCTCGACACCTCCCGGTGGTGTGCCCCCGGAGTAGGGGATGTAGGAGGCCGTGCCGATCGGGCCGGCACCCGACGGCCCCGTGACTTCGAGCGACCAGTGCGTCGCCGACCACCGGTCGAGGGGAACCGGTTCGGTATGGACGTGCTTCACCCCGACCTGTTTCAATCGGCTCACCAGCTGGTCCACGTACCGCTCGTGCACCGGCGCGCCCGTGGCGCGCATCCCCATCGAGTCCAGCTGTTCGTGCCAGGCCTTCATCTGGGCGACCGGCAAGAACTGAGCGGCGTCCACCGTTCCGGCGTCGCGAGGTCCGAGGCCGCGTGTCGGCCATGCCGTCGGAGGCCCATCGGCGTGCGCGGCGCCGGCAGTGGCCAGGCCGACAGCGGCCGACCCGGCGAGCGCTCCCGCTCCGAGCAGCACGCGGCGACGGGAGATCCGGGGCGGATCACCAGGTCCGTCGGTGGTCAAGGGCCGTCAATCCCCCCTGGCGGCGGGCGCACTCAGGATCTGGTCCCTGCCAAGCCGGTTGTCGGCCATCGCCATGCGCTGCTCCCCGGTTGCTCTCGATCCTCGACCTGCGCCTGCGTCGACTCTGGCCCTTCCCACCGACCCTCGGCGCCGACGGACACCACCGTAAACAGACTGACGATAGAAGTCAACACTCTGTTGATTCTGATCGGATCGGCCGTTACCATCGCCGGATGGAGACTGCGCCGATGGGAAGCGGTGGCGTAACCCGACATCCCCTCAATTCCGGCTTCGACTGGGCGCCACCCCGGCCGCCGTTCGTGAGGATCGACGAGGGTCAGGCGGCCAGCTACGACGACAACGGGTACTTCGTCATCGAGGGCGCCTTCGATGCCGATTCCGTGGCCGGGGTGGCGGCCGAGATCGATCCCTTCGAACAGGAGCTCGAGGAGTGGCTGCGACTCTCCCACGGCGGCAAGGCATTCATCGCCCGGGCCGACGAGATCACCTTCACCACACATCTGGTCACCCGTTCGACACTGCTCCGGTCGTTCGTGGCGACGTCGATCCTCGTCGACCTGTGCGTCGATCTCGTCGGGCCGGATGTCCGCTTGTACTGGGATCAGGCTGTCTACAAGAAGCCCCGTACCGGCGCATCGTTCCCCTGGCACCAGAACAACGGGTACGCGTTCGTCGAACCCCAGCAGTACCTCACCTGTTGGATCGCATTGACCGACGCCACCGAGGACAACGGTTGCCCGTGGGTGGTGCCGGGCCTGCACAAGATGGGAACCCTGCTCCATCACCTGACCGAGACCGGGCTCGTCTGCCTCCAGGACCCGCCTGATCCGGTGCCGGTACCGGTAGGAGCGGGCGGTATCGTCGTCTTCTCCTCCCTGACCCCCCACTGTACGGGGCCGAACCGGACCGACGACGTGAGAAAGTCCTACATCGTCCAGTATGCGCCCGACGGTGCGGAAGTGGTGGCGGTTGGTACCTCGGAGGGATCCGGGCGTGCCCGTGCCGACGCACCCGACCGTCAGTTCCGCATCCTGCAGAGTGGTCGCCCGGTTGCCTGACGCAAATCGATGGCCTCTGCATCCCGTTGGCGATCCGGAGACCGGTAAGGGCCGGAGAAGTCCGCTCTGGTCGGGTCTGAGCGGAGCGGCGCTGTCCGTCATGGTCCTCGTACTGGGTGCCGCCGCCACGCCGGTGGTCGGAACCGCGGTGGCAACGGCCGCCGGCGCTGCCTCCTTCGCTACGGCATGTGTTCCGCGACCGGCGCCCCTTCCCTCGGACACCACACTGAGCGGAGTGTCCGACGCGGTCCACGGGCGGCTCCACACCTACACCATCACCTCCCCGGCCGTCGGACTGACCCACGTCAATGTGCTCCTTCCGGCGGGCTACAGCCGCTCGTCCCCCAGGCGGTATCCGGTCCTGTACCTCCTCCACGGCGCGCTGAGTGGCTACGCCGACTGGGCCAGCACGGCTGTGGCCAACGGGGTGCCCCAGGGCGGAGCAGTCCAGTCAGTGGTGGGCCAACTGCCGGTCATCGTCGTGATGCCCGACGACAGTCCCGAGGGCGCCTACTCGGACTGGTACGGGGTGTCGGCCCACGACGCCGGCATGGAACCGATACCAGCCACGCCCAGCTGGGAGACCTATGACATCAACGAGCTCATCCCCTGGGTCGATTCGAACTTTCATACGCAGGCCGGCGCCGCGGGTCGGGCCATCGCCGGGCTGTCGTCAGGAGGCGCCGGAGCCGGCAAGTATGCCGTCTCCCATCCTGGCCTGTTCGGTTTCGTCGGGATGTTCTCGGGGGCGCTCGACACCGACCTGGTCGACTCGTCGACCAACTGGTACGTGGACGCGAACTACCTCGACGGCCCGGGACCCCCCGACCAGCACTGCCGATACGGCGATCCCCTCACCGCCGACCCGGCCAACCAGGCCTACTACTGGCACGACAACGACCCCACCTACGAGGCCGGCAACCTCAAGGCCGTCAAGCTGTTCGTAGCGTCGGGCAACGGGACCCCGACGACCGCCGACGCGCCGACCAACCCGGCGGTCCGGGCCTATCTGGGATTCACCGAATCCGTCGTGGACGACATGAGTCACCACTTCGTCGCCGCCGTACGGTCGGCAGGGCTCGGGGCCAATCTCCGGACCGACTTCTACGGCAACGGCATCCACGCCTGGTCCTACTGGCGGGCCGACCTGGCGTCGTTCCTTCACTGGCTCCAACCACAACTCGACAGACCCCTGGCCCCGCCATCCTCCTTCTCGTTCCGAACCGCCCGGGCTGCTTCCGCAGCGTGGGGCTGGTCCTTCCACCATGACTCAGGACTCGCCGTACCCAATGTGAACACGGCCGAGGAGTTCGTCTACCTGCAGAACCTCTCGCACGGCGGCTTTACCGCCTCCGGCCATGGGACGATCCGCGTCACCACGCCGAGAGGTTCGTATGCCGGCGGTTCACTTCAGGGTCTTCTGCTCCTGTCGTGGGTCATGAATCGGCCGTCCATGGAAGCTGAGG
>JADMIJ010000030.1 GCA_015478655.1 Acidimicrobiales bacterium
GGTCGTCCACTACGAGTCGCGTAAGTCACAATGATTAACGCGCGAGAGCACTAGTTCGCGGCCTGTCTTCATGTAACAACTGGCTGCAGCCACAATTCTGGCGAATCGAGGGCTGAGAAGAGGAGACGTCAATGACCACAACGGAGACAAAAGCCGATGGCACCGACCGCATCATCGAGTCGGTCCAGGATGCGGAGAACTCGGCGCTCGAGGCAGTGCGGAGGTTCCTTGACACCGTCAACGGGGTGTTCCCAGATCTGTCGGCTGACGGCGGTCCTCGCAAGAAGATCATCGATTCGGCGTTCAAGATGACGGAGCAACTGGTTGGCACGTCGACGCATTTTGCGCAAAGGATGGTCAAAGTTGGCCAGAACGCGCTGCGTGAGACAGAGAGAGGCGACTGAACCGCTCGGGCCTCGAGGCGTCCGGCATGTCCGGCGATCCGGGACGGGCACCCCCGACCCGTGACTGCGCGTTCCGGACCCTTGGTGTCCCCCTTTGGCATCCTCCTTCCACCGAACTCTTGACCGCTGTGGGGACGTGATGGCCTGCGTACGTGATCCGAATTGGAAGTGACTATGCCGACGGAAGGGACCTCCCCGATCCGGGAGCCGCTATGACCGAACGATCAGAGCGATTCATGCGGGATACGGATGCGTTCTCGTGGTATCTCGAGGCCGATCCCAATCTCCGGGTCACGATCCTGGCCATCGCCTGGCTCGACGGTCGTCCCGACTACGAGGTGCTGACGGCTCGGCTGGAGCGAGCGACCCGGCTCGTTCCACGTTTCCGGCAGCGTCCGCTCCAGCCGCCGGGCCGATTGGCGCCGCCCCGTTGGGTGGACACTGACTTCGATTTGTCATTGCATCTGCGCCGCATCGATTCGCCTCGGCCACACACCCGGGCCACGGTGCTCGATTTCGCTCGCGTTGAGGCTATGAGCGGCTTCGACCCGACCCGGCCGCTGTGGCAGTTCACGTTGGTCGAGAACCTGGTCGGCGACCAATCCGCGTTGGTCATGAAAGTCCATCACTCATTGACGGATGGGATCGGTGGCGTTCGGCTGGCCCTTCTGCTGTTCGACACCACGAGCGGGGCCGATCCCGGGGAAGAGGTCCCTATACCGGAGTGGGACGGGAACACTCCCGGTACCATGACGCTCGTTCGAGAGGCGGTCGCCTATACCACGCACCGCGTCACGGAAACCGTTCGCCATGGGCTGTCCGATGCCATCCCTACGGCGATTCACGCGGTCCGACATCCGTGGGACTCGGCTGCCGACGCGTTGGCAACAGCGCTTTCGGTTGCTCGGTTCGTGGAGCCGGTCCCCAGCACGCTCTCGCAGTTGATGACCGGAAGAGGTCTCGATCGCCATCTGAGCATGGTGGACGTTGACTTTCGGGACCTGAAGCAAGCGGCCGCGTCGGTGGGGGGTTCGCTCAACGATGCGTTCGTGGCTTCGATCACCGGCGGTTTACGTCGCTACCACGAGCACCACGGCGCTCCTGTAGGTGACCTCCGGATCACCATGCCGATCTCGATCCGCAAGGAGGACGACCCGGCGGCGAGCAATCGGATCACGCTCGCTCGGTTCAGAGTGCCTGTCGGGGTGGCGGATCCGGCCGAGCGGGTGCGCATGACCGGCCGGCGCTGCCGCTCCGCCCGGGACGAGCGTGCGCTACCGCTGTCGAACTCGATCGCCGGCGCCTTGAACATGCTCCCTTCGAGCGTGGTCGGGAGCATGCTGAAGCACATCGACCTGCTGGCCAGCGACGTACCGGGCATGAAGACCCCCATCTACCTCAGCGGCGCGCCGGTGTCGGGGTACCATGCCTTCGGGCCGACGACCGGCGCGGCGGTGAACGCCACCCTCTTCACCTACTGCGGGATCTGTTGTGTGGGTTTCACCATCGACACGGCTGCGGTGCCCGATCCCGATGTCCTCATGAAGTGCTTCTGTCTGGGGTTCGACGAGGTCTTGGACCTGGTCGGTGACCATCGTCCGGTCGAGCTGCCCTGAAGCTCGAGCCGTCATCTGGGACTCCGGAGCGCGACCGGGGCCGGGGTCATATCTATGGTCAACACGACGTCTCTTGGGCCCGAGCCGAAGGGAGGCCATGAACCGAGGTCCAGCATTCGCAGGTCCACCGCCCTTCCAGTCGTTTCCGTGACGTCGCCGAAGCCACGTCTTCTCCCGGCGCCCGCAGGGGTGGGACTACCCGGGCCGGGTGGCCCCGGCCAGCCCCGGCCATCGGGCGCTGTCGAATCGCACCAGGGCGCCGGTGTGGGGTGCATCGATCATCTCGCCCGCACCCACGTAGAGTCCGACGTGGTCCACGCCGGAGGGCCCGCTGCCGAAGAAGATGAGATCGCCCGGTTGCACGGTCGAGCCGGCGGGGACTCGAGGTCCGATGTCGAATTGGTCTTGGGCGACACGGGGCAGGGCGATGCCCGCGTTCCGGTAGGCGGCCTGGGCCAGACCGGAGCAGTCGAAGCCACCATCGCCGGCGCCGCCCCAGACGTACGGGGTGTTGAGCTGCTGGGCGGCGAAGGAGAGGGCGACCACCACGGTGCCCGAGGCGTTCGGATCCTGCCCGTAGGCAACGGCCAGGGTGAGCACGGTGTTGACGTAGGTCTCGGAGTGGTTGTAGTCGGCGATGGCTGTCCGCAGGGTGGCGGGTGCTCCCGCACCGTTGCCACAGAGCAGGGCCGCCGCGGTGTAGACGGCATCGGTGGGGTCGTAGGGCGACGCCGGTTGCGCTCCTCCCGGCCCGACGGTGGCGTAGGCCGCGAACGTGGCCGGTTCGAACTGCATCGGGCCTTCCGCACCGGCGGCATTGGCGCCGGACCACACTCCCGGGGCCGTCGACTGGCCGCTGCGGGTCTCGACGGTGCCGATGGCGGCGAGCACCGGCCAGGGCAGTCCGGTGCAGGTGTCGGCCGCCTGCTGGTAGAGCGTCAACCACGTCGGAGGGATGGCCGGACCCGGCTGGACTCCTCCGGACCCGGGCAGCTGTCCGGTGGACGGGCCGGCCGCATTGGCAGGGCCCGAGCCGGAGGACCCGGCCCCCGCCCCGGCCATGACCGCCACCAACAGCAGCAGACCCACCGTGAAGATGATGACCGCGATGACGGCCACCGAGACGAACTTGCCCATCGCCGAACCTCCGCGCCGGCTGGTCGGACAGCGTGAGCGGCCTCGCTCAGAGGGTCGGGATGGCGGGAGCGCCCCACCGCCCGTGCCGGCGTGCCAGCTTCGGGCTCCGAGGCCTCCAGTTCAGCATCGGCTCCTCCGCCGGCGCAACCCCCTCGGCCCGGTGCCGGCGCCAGGCCCGGGCTCAAATGACCCGACGGATCTGGATCGGTATGCTCGGTCATCCGGCATTCCGGAGGTGACAGGGGAGGGCCGACCGTGCTCAGTACCATGCAGGATGCTCCGCTGTTGGTCAGTGGGATCATGCGCCACGGCCAGCAGGTCTACGGCGACAGCCAGGTCATCACCATCACCGGGCCGGCGGGCGAGTACCTCGAGGCCTCCTTCACTGAGGTGGCCGAGCGCGCCGAGCGCCTGGCCGCCGCCCTCGAGCGCCTGGGCGTGGGTGACAGCGACCGGGTGGGAACGTTCCTGTGGAACAACCAGACCCACCTCGAGGCCTATCTGGGCATTCCGGGCATGGGGGCGGTCCTCCACACCCTGAACCTCCGTCTCTTCCCCGAGCAGCTGGCCTTCGTGATCAACCACGCCGAGGACAAGGTCATCATCGTGGACGGATCCCTCATCCCCCTGCTGGCGCGGGTCCGTGACCAGCTGGGCACCGTGAAGCACATCGTGGTGGTCGGGGACGGCGACCCCAGCGCCTTGGGGGAGACCCTCTCGTACGAGGAGCTGCTGGGCGCCGAGGAGCCGGGCTATGACTGGCCCACGTTCGACGAGCGCCAGGCCGCGGCCATGTGTTACACGTCAGGCACCACCGGCAACCCCAAGGGCGTGGTCTACAGCCATCGTTCGACCTACCTGCACACCATGGCCATCACCTCGGGTTCGTCGCTCGGGATCAACGAGTTGGACCGGGTGCTGTCCATCGTGCCCATGTTCCACGCCAACGCCTGGGGGACCCCCTACGGCGCCTTTCTCACCGGGGCCGACCTGATCATGCCCCAGATGTTCCTCCAGGCCGAGCCCTTGGTGGCGACGATCGCCCGCCACCGGCCGACCCTGTCGGCCGGGGTGCCGACCATCTGGAGTGATCTCCTCCGCTACGCCCAGACCCACGAGGTGGATCTGTCCTCCCTCCGCCTGATCACCGCCGGTGGGGCCGCAGTACCCCGGACCCTCATCGAGCGGTTCCAGGATGAGTTGGGCATCGAGATGGTCCAGGGCTGGGGCATGACCGAGACCAGCCCGCTCTGCTCATTGGCGCTGCCTCCGCGCGGCACCCCTCCCGAAGAGGAGATGAACTGGCGGGCCAAGACTGGCCGCGTCGTGCCGGGGGTCGAGATCCGTGTGGTCGGGGAGGACGGAACGGTCCTTCCGAACGACGGAGAGTCGGTCGGCGAGTTCGAGGCCCGGGGACCATGGATCGCCGGCTCGTACTACAACGATCCGACGCCGGAGCGGTTCCACGACGGCTGGCTCCGGACGGGGGATATCGGATCTCTCGACCGCCGCGGGTACATGCAGATCAGCGACCGGACCAAGGACGTCATCAAGTCCGGAGGGGAGTGGATCTCCTCGGTGGAGCTGGAGAACGAGGTGATGGCCCATCCGGGCGTGGTGGAGGCCGCTGTGATCGCGGTGCCCGACGAACGCTGGAGCGAGCGCCCTCTGGTGGTGGTGGTGCTCGAATCCGATACGACACTGAATGCCGATGAGCTGCTCGAGTTCCTGACCGGTCGGGTGAGCCGCTGGTGGCTTCCCGAACGCTGGGTGTTCATCCAGGAGATCCCGAAGACCAGTGTGGGCAAGTTCGACAAGAAGGTCCTTCGCTCCCAGCACGCCGACGGGGTATTCGAGGTCGTCGAGGTCGAGATCAAGACCGGGCGCTGACCCCCGGTGGGTGCCGATCCGGCTGACATCGCCGAGCGCCTGCGCGGGATCGGGGAGGAGCTGGCCGACCTGGCCCTCGACCGGCTGCGAGAGGCGACCGACTCGGTGCGGGCCGGGGGAGTTCCCGATCCGGCGGTGACCGCCGAGGAGAAGCGCATCACCCGGGCCCGGCGGTCGGTGGACAAGGCCGCCTCGCTGCTGGATGGGCCGCGGTCTGCGCCTGTGACCCCCGAGGAAGGTCCCTGAGGGCCTTCGGGCGCCGGGGCGCAGCCCCCGAGGTTCCGGACCTTGGTCCGGGACCGAGGTGGGCGGACTCCTCAGCCGAGTCGATTCAGGGTGTCGATCAACTGCCGGAGCCGTCCGTAGTGGACCTTGTCGAACCGGAACACCAGTCTGGGCAGGTCGAGGTGGTCGTGGTCGGCACGTTCGGGGGGCAGCGGCTTGGACAGGCGCATGACGCCTTCGCCGACGAGGTCGGCGAAGGCACGGTTGAGGTCGGTCAACTCGGCCTTGCCCGGGGCCACCAACAGCCTGATGACGAGCAGGTCACCCACCCACCGGCACGACTGGTAGTTCCGGTAGAAGCCCAGCAGCTCGTCTGTGGCCCGGCCCACGTCGTCAGTGACCATGAAGAGGGCGCGGTCGTCGGGGGACACCAGGTCACGCGGCTCGACCTCGGTGTCGAGGAACTCGTTCCAGGCATTCCAGAACGCCCCCCCCGGCGTGTCGAGCATGACCACGGGCGCCGGTTCGGCCTTTCCCGTCTGGAGGAGCGTCAGCAGTTCGAATCCCTCGTCGAGGGTCCCGAACCCACCGGGCAGCACGACGTAGCCATCCGACTCCTTGATCAACATGAGCTTGCGGGTGAAGAAGTACCGCATCTCGACCAGCTTGGGATCCTGGGCGATGAAGGCGTTGGCCCCCTGCTCGAACGGGAGTCGGATGTTCACCCCGATGGACCGGTCGCGCCCCGCCCCCTCCATGCCGGCGGCCATGATGCCGGGGCCGGCCCCGGTGACGACCATCCAGTCGGCATCGGCCAGCGAGCCGGCGAGGTCACGGGCCGAACGGTAGGCGGCATGGTCGGGCCGGGTGCGGGCCGATCCGAAGATGGTGACCTTCCGTTGCCGGCGGAAGGGTCGGAACACCCGGAACGCCTCCGCCATCTCGGCCAGGGCGGAGTCGGCTAATTTGAGATCGATGACCTCGGTGCCCACGGTAGCCAGGCCCACCACGGTTCGGAGCATCGATCGGTAGAGCCGCTGCTGGGTGCGTGAGGTGCCATCCGTTGCCAGGGCTTCGGCCAACTGGGCCACCGCCGTCTCGACCCGGTCGTCGGAGTCGGGCTCGGAGCCGCTCGATTCCGGGGCCATCTCAGTTGGCGGCTGCGAGTGCTTCGGTGCGGCCCCCGTGACCCGGGACCCGTCCGTACAGCGTGGTCCGTTGGGCCAGCGTGCGCCCCAGCGGGATGACGATGGCGCCGAAGCGCTCGGCATCCATCATCTGGCCGTGGGCGGCCCCGGCGGCCCGGGAGATGTTCTCGTCCATGAGGGTGCCGCCCAGGTCGTTGACGCCGGCCCTGAGTATCTGCCGCACCCCTTCGACTCCCAACTTGACCCAACTGATCTGGATGTTGTCGATGGCGCCGCGATAGGCGATCCGGCCGACGGCATGCATGAGGAGTGTCTCGCGGAAGGTCGGCCCTCTGCGGGATCGGCGCTGCAGATAGATGGGCGTGGCCATGTGCACGAAGGGGAGCGGCACGAATTCGGTGAACCCCCCCGTCTCGGCCTGCAGGGCTCGGGTCCGGATCAGATGGCGGGCCCACGAGCGGGGCCGTTCGACGGCGCCGAACATGATGGTCACATTGGAACGGAGCCCGACGCCATGGGCGGTGCGGTGGGCGAAGAGCCATTGGTCGGTGTCGATCTTGTCCGGGCACAGGATCTGCCGCACCGGATCGTCGAGGATCTCGGCGGCGGTCCCCGGCAGGGTCTTGAGGCCGGCGTCACGCAAGAGGACCAGATAGTCCGCCAATGACATGTCCGAGCGGCGGGCTCCCTCGGTGACCTCGAGCGCGGTGAAGCCGTGGATGTGGATGGTCGCCGACGCCTCGCGCACCGCCTTGATCACCTCGAGGTAGTACTCCCCGTCGAACTTGGGATGGATCCCCCCCTGAAGGCAGACCTCGGTGGCGCCCAGCGCCTCCGCTTCGCGCACCCGCTCGGTGATCTCGCTCAGTTCGAGGAGGTAGGGGCTTCCCCGGAGGTTGAGGGAGAGCGGCCCCTTGGAGAAGGCGCAGAATTTGCACTTGAATGTGCACACGTTGGTGTAGTTGATGTTGCGGTTGGCCACGAAGGTGACCTCGTCTCCGACCGCTTCGAACCTGAGCAGGTCGGCCACCTCGGCCACCGCCCGAACCTCCGGTCCGCGGGCCCCGAACAAGGTGACGATCTCGTCCTCGCCGACGGCGTCCCCGTCGAGCACACCGGCCAGGACGTCGCCTACCGCGCTGCCGGTGGTCGGAGACGGGACGACGGGAGGCCTCCTTTCCACCACGCCGGCAGGACCGCGGCGGATGTCGAGGCGCGTGCTCAGCAGAGCCGGGGGCGGCGTCTCTCCGCCCGAGCACCATGGGTGGTCGCGTCCCAGCCCTTCGGCATCCGAGGCGTCGAGCACGGGAAAGCGCATGTGGTCGTCAAGCCATTGATCGGGTCCCAGGGCGAAGCTGGGGTACAGGGTCAGCCGGGGAGCCAGGGTGAATCCGGCCTCTTCGGTCGCCTGGCGCAGGATGCGCAACGCCGGCCATGCCCGCTCCGGGTTGACATGATCGGCGGTTACGGGCGAGACCCCGCCCCAGTCGTCGATCCCCGAGTCGAGGAGCGGAGCGAGGTCGTCCGAGAGATTCGGCGGCGCCTGCAGGTGGACCTCGGGGGGGAGCACCAGCCGGGCGGCGGCGATCGTCCACAGGAACTCGTCGGTCGGGCACGGGGGAGATCGGTGCATGGAGGTGTCCGCTTTGGGCAGGAAGTTCTGGATGATCACCTCCTGCACGTGGCCGTGACGACGGTGACTGTCGGCGATTGCCTCCAAGGCGTCCAGGCGATCGGCGCGGGAGTCGCCGATCCCAACCAGCAGGCCGGTGGTGAACGGAACCTGCGCCACGCCGGCGGCGTCGAGCGTGGCCATCCGCCGCGCCGGTGTCTTGTCGGGCGCGGCGCGGTGGGCGGCCAGGTCGGGGTTGACCGATTCGATCATCATGCCCTGGCTGGCCGTCACCTCCCGCAGCCGGACGAGGTCCTCCAGCGCCAGGGCGCCGGCGTTGGCGTGAGGCAGGAGGCCCGTCTCTTCGGCCACGGCCCGGCAGGCTGCCACCAGGTAGTCGACCGTGGATGTGAATCCGTGGTCGGTCAGCCATCGGCGGGCGACCGGGTACCGATCTTCGGGTCCCTCTCCCAGGTTGAAGAGCGCCTCGTGGCAACCGGCCTCCCGGCCCGCACGGGCGATGCCGAGGACCTGCTCGATGGTCAGATACGGGGATTCGACCCGGGCCGGTGCCTTGGCGAAGGTGCAGTAGCCGCAGCGGTCGCGACACAGCATGGTGAGAGGGATGAACACCTTGGGGGAGAAGGTGATCCGGTTGCCGTGGGCTGCGTCGCGGACCCCGCGGGCCCCGGCCTGCAGCTCGTCGATCGGCGTGGTGATCAGGGCCGTGTGCGCCGTCCCGGGCCGCGGCCGGGCGGCAAGGTTCACGCGGGAGAGCCGGGATCGGCGGGCATCGGCGACACCTTACCGGAGGAGGTTGTGGCGGCGACCGGGCGGTCTGGCGTCGCTCACCCGCCGGGGCCCTGGACGGGCAGAGGGGTGTCGCCGAGGGCGGCCGGGTCGACCAGCCACAGCACCCGGTCGGCCGTGGCTCTGGCCGCCGGCAGGTCCTCGCCGGCCACGATGCGCCCGAAGGCCGACCGCTTCGACGCACCGGAGACGGTGAAGACCACCAGCCGGGCCCGGGCGATGGCCGGAAGGGTGAGGGTGATCCGGTCGTGGGCATTGTTGGCGCTGGGATCGCGGTTGGCCATGACCAGCACGCCGGGGTCGTCCACCTCCAGGGCGACGGAGCCGGGGAAGAGGGAGGCGCAGTGGCCGTCCGGTCCCATCCCGAGGTGGATGAGATCGAAGGCACCGAGCGGATCGATCAGGCGCTGATAGGCGGCGGCCGCCGCCTCGGGCGCTCCGGATCGGTACATGGGGTGGTCCGACCTCACCGGCCCGACCGGACCCAGCAGCACCTCGGCGATCATCCGGTGGTTGGAGTCCGCATGATCGGGGGGCACGCACCGCTCGTCGCCCAGGTAGACGTCCACTGCGGTCCAGTCGACTGGGGTGGTGCCGCCCAGGCCGGGAGCCGACAGCGCTACCAGCCGTCGGTAGCACGCCTCGGCGGTCGAACCGCCCGAAAGGAAGAGGGAGAACCCAGCAGTCGTCGCCGCGTGCAACGAGCCGGCCACCACCCGGGCCAGGGCGTCGGGGACCGACTCCACCACTTCGACCGTCCCGTTCACCGCAGGGCCCCTACTGTGGGAGCTCGGTCAGGCGTCCGCCGGACAGTTCGAGGTCGATCACCGGATTGCGCCATTCGTCTCCCGACCGCTCGACCAACAGGTCCGCCATGTGCGGTCCCCATGTCCCGGCCGGGTAGAAGTGCATTCCCCCGCCGGGCTCCGACCACGCCTTGAGGTAGGGGTCGACGATCCTCCACGCCTGCTGGACCTCGTCGGACCGGATGAACAAGGTGGCGTCCCCGACCATGGCGTCGTGGATGAGGCGCTCGTACCCGTCGGCGGACTCCATTCCGGCGAAGGCCTCGGCGTAGGAGAAGTCCATGGCCACCGACCTCACGTGGAACTTCTCGCCGGGGACCTTGGCCCCGAATTCGAGGCTGATGCCCTCGTCGGGTTGGATCCGCAGGACCAACGTGTTGGGCCTCAGGTCGCGGCTCGTCCGATGGTCGAACAGGAGGAACGGGACCGACCGAAAGGTGAGCGCCACCTCGGTGACCCGGGCCGGCAGCCGCTTGCCCGTGCGCACGAAGATGGGTACGCCGGCCCAACGCCAGTTCTCCACCCGCAACCGCAGGGCCAGGTAGGTCTCGGTCTGGCTGTCGGGCGAGACGTCCTGCTCCTGTCGGTAGCCGATGACCTTCTCGCCGTCGATGAACCCCTCCGTGTACTGGCCCCGAACCGACTTGTCGACCGCCTCGTCCGGGGTGGGGATGTCCACGGCGTGGAGCAGCTTGACCTTCTCGTCGCGTACCCGGTCGGCCTCGGTGCTGGTGGGGGACTCCATGAGGGTGAGGGCCAGCACCTGCATGACGTGGTTCTGCACGATGTCCCGGAGGGCGCCCGCGGTCTCGTAGAAGCCGCCACGGTGCTCCACGCCCAGGCTCTCGGCCACGGTCACCTGGACCTGGGAGATGTACCGCCGGTTCCAGATCGGCTCGAAGATGGCGTTGGCGAACCGCAGGGCGAGGACGTTCTGGACGGTTTCCTTTCCCATGTAGTGGTCGATCCGGTAGATCTGGCCCTCATCGAAGGCGGCGTGCATCTGCTCGTCGAGGGCGATGGCGCTGTCGAGGTCCCGTCCGTAGGGCTTCTCGACCACCACCCGGGCGAAGGTCCCGCCCTCGGCGGGCCGGGTACACGCATGTTCGGCCAGCGCCTCGGCCACCAGTCCGAACACGCTCGGGATCGTGGCCAGATAGTAGAGCCGGTTGCCGGCTGTCCCGTCGAGCCGGTCGGACTCGTCGAGATGCGCCTTGAGCGTGCTGAACGTCTCCGGATGGTTGTACTCGCCGGTGATGTATTTGAACCGAGCCGTCAAGGCCTTCCACTTGGACCCGCCTTCGGGCGTGGCCTCGGCCACGTGGGCGCGGAACTCCTCGTCGGTCCATGCGGTGCGGGCCACCCCGATCACGGTGAAGCCGTCGTCGAGCACCCCGCGGTCGGCCAGCCGGGCCAGCGCCGGAAGGATCTTCCGGGCCGTGAGATCACCGGAGGCGCCGAATATCACCATGGCCGCCGGAGGAGCCTTCGACAGCACGGGCGGAAGGGATCGCGGCCTGGGGTGGGCCTTGCTCGTGTTGGTCGCATCGGAGGAGGCAGGCCCGGCGGCCGCCTGTCCGCCGCCCTGGGTGGTCGCTTCGGGGGTCATTTGGCCGTGAGGGTCTCTCCGCCCTGCTTCCCACCGGCGGTGACGAAGGCGTGCCCCCCGAACTGGTTGCGCAGCGCCGACACCAGGCGGAGGCCGAAGGCGTCCTTCTTGCGGGAGGCGAACCGGGCGAACAGGGCAGAGGAGATCACCGGAGCCGAGACGCCTCGGTCGAGGGCCTCCTCCACCGTCCATCGTCCTTCGCCGGAGTCGACGACCACCGCCTCGATCTGATCGAACCCCGATTCGGGGCGCAGGGCTCGCTCCGCCAGCTCGAGCAGCCAGCTGCGCACGACCGATCCGTACCGCCAGATGGCGGAGATCTGATGGAGGTCGAGGTCGAACTCGGGCGCCTCCGACATGATCTCGAATCCTTCGGCATAGGCCTGCATGAGCCCGTACTCGATGCCGTTGTGGACCATCTTCACGAAGTGGCCGGCGCCGGGCGGGCCGACATGGGCGTACCCGCCTTCGGGCGCCAGCGCCAAGAACGCCGGCTCGGCCACGGCCACGGCCTCCTTGGTCCCACCGACCATGAGGCAGTAGCCCTCTTTGAGTCCCCAGATGCCGCCCGAGGTGCCGGCGTCGACGAGGGCGACGCCCTTCGCCGCCAGCTCCTGCACCAGGGGAGCGGTCTCCTTGTAATTGGAGTTGCCTCCGTCGATGATCACGTCGCCCGCCTCGAACAGGTCGGACAGGGAGGTGATCGTCGAGTTGGTCGCATCACCGGCCGGTACCATCACCCATGCCACCCGCGGTGCGGAGAGCTTGCCGGCCAGTTCCTCGAGGGTCGCGGCCGGGTCGGCCCCGATCGAAGCCGCGGCCGAGCGGGCCTGCTCCGAAAGGTCGAAGGCGACGACCTGGTGCCCGTGCTCGATGAGCCGCTGGGTCATGTTGGCGCCCATCTTGCCCAGTCCGACCATGGCGATCTTCATGCTGCTCTCCTCTGTCGTGGGCTGTTGTGTCGTGAGAACTCTGTGTCGTGAGAACTCTGTGTCGTGGGGATGCTGTGTCGTGGGCCGCTCTGTGTCGTGGGCCGCTGCCGTGTGGCCCTCGGGTCCGGAACAGCGGGCGACCACTCGGGCGCAGTGGCCATCTCGTGGAGTACGGACGATCGGCTCGGGGGAGGTCCCGCTGGACGATCGGCAGGATCCAGGGTTATCTCCCGGCGGTGAGGGTGTTGGCTTTGTCGGAAAGGGACTGCAGGAGCTCGTCGAACGATTTGGCGAAGGATGCCACGCCCTCGTCTTCGAGTGTCTGGGCCACATCCTCCATCTCGATGCCGGCGGCCGAGAGGGCGCCCATGAGGCGTTCGGCGGCGTCGAGCTCGGTGTCGACGGTGCGGGCCACAGTGCCGTGGTCCAAGAAGTCGGCGATGGTGCCGTCGGGCATGGTGTTCACCGTGTGAGGGCCGATCAACGTGTTCACGTAGGCCAGATCAGGGTAGGCCGGGTTCTTGGTCGAGGTCGACGCCCACAGCGGCCGTTGGGGCCTGGCCCCCTTGCCGGCCAGCGCCTCCCATCGAGGCCCGGAGAAGCTGCTGGTGAACAGCTGGTACGCCAGCCGGGCCTGGGCCACGGCGGCCTGGCCTCGCAGAGCCAGCAGCTCGTCCGGGTCGGTGGCCGAGGGCGCCGCCGCCTCGATCCGGCGGTCCACCTCGGTGTCCACCCGGCTGACGAAGAAGGACGCCACGCTGGCCACATGGGAGAGGTCGTCGCGGCCCGACGCGGCCAGGGACTCGAGACCGGAGAGATACGCCTCGATGACCTCTCCGTAGCGGGCGATGCTGAAGATGAGCGTGACGTTGATGCTGCGTCCTTCGCTGATCATCTGGCGTATGGCGGTCACTCCTTCGGCGGTGGCCGGGATCTTGACCAGGACGTTGGGCTGGTCGATGCGGGTGTGGAGGTCCCGGGCCATGGCAATGGTCCCCTTGGCGTCGTGGGCCAATGCCGGCGCCACCTCCACCGAGATGTAGCCGTCACCACCCGACGAGGAGTCGTAGAGCGGGCGGAACAGGTCCAGAGCCGAATCGATGTCGCTGATGACCAGGTCCCAGTAGGCCTCGTTGACCGACTTCGTCTTGATGAGCTCACCGAACTCTGCGTCGTAGCTGTCCTGGCCGGCGATGGCCTTGGCGAAGATGGTCGGATTGGACGTCACCCCCCGGATCCCCTGGGCGACGAGACCAGCCATGGTCCCGTCCTGGAGCCAGTCCCTGCGGAGGTTGTCGAGCCAGGGGCTCTGGCCTTCACGTTCGAACAGTTCATGCAAGAGGGTCATGGGAGATCCTTTCCATCAGGCAGGTTCCGTGGATCGGGCAGACTCCGCCCGAGGGCGGGCGCCACCGCTTCCGTGCCGCCCCGGGTCACGACGCCCCCTGCGCGGCGAGCAGGGCGGTGGCCCGGGATGCCACATGCTCGGGGGTGAAGCCGAACTCCTGCAGGGCCACCTCTCCGGGGGCCGACGCCCCGAAGTGGTCCAGGCACACCGTGGCATCGGCATAGCGTTCCCAGCCGAACGAGCTGGCGGC
The DNA here is from genome assembly GCA_015478655.1 of Acidimicrobiales bacterium. Taxonomy (GTDB): domain Bacteria; phylum Actinomycetota; class Acidimicrobiia; order Acidimicrobiales; family RAAP-2; genus Bog-756. Next base: position 13,788 of record JADMIJ010000030.1, read on the forward strand.
TTCCACGGCCAGCCGGGGGATGCCTCGGGGGAGGACCCGGCGTCGGTAGTCGTCCGGCTGGCTGGCGAACAGCTCCCAGGACGGGAACGACACCACCCGGGCGCGCACGCCGGTGGAGGCGAGACGATCGGCGGCGACCAGGCAGACGTGGACCTCGCTGCCGGTGCCGATGAGCACCACCTGCGGGGATCCACCGGCCGGGTCGCGCAGGACGTAGGCACCGCTCGACACCCCCTGTTCGGCGAGCCCGGCCGTCTCGGCCAGTACCGGGATCTCCTGGCGGGTCAGGATGAGGGCGGTGGGGCCGTCACTGGTCACAGCGATGCGCCAGGCCTGGGCGGTCTCGTTGGCATCGGCAGGACGGATGACCCGGAGGTTGGGCATGGCCCTGACCGCGGCGAGCTGCTCGACCGGCTGGTGGGTCGGGCCGTCCTGCCCGAGCCCGACCGAATCGTGGGTCCACGAGTAGATGACATGGACATCGGAGAGGGCGGCCACCCGGACGGCACCCCGCATGTAGTCGCTGAAGACGAAGAACGTGCCGCCGATGGGCAGGACGCCGCGGTGGGCGGCCATCCCGGTCATGACCCCGCCCATGCCGTGCTCGCGGATGCCGAAGTGGACCAGATCGCCGCCGGGCTCCGCCGCCGATTGGGCCACGGCTCCGGCCATGGCCATTCCGGTGTTCCCGGTCAGGTCGGCACTCCCGGGAAACACCCCCGGGATGCTGTCGCCCGTGGCATCGAGGCAGGCCTTGATGGCCTTGCGGGTGGCCATGGGCCCGTCCTCCGGTGCGAAGGTGGGCAGTTTCGAGTCCCACCCGGGCATCCCGTGCCCGCCCTGGGCCGCCTCCCACCGGGCCTTGTCGCCGGGCCAGCCCTCGAAGCGCCGGGTCCACTCGGCCCTCCACGCCTGTCCCCGGGGGATGCACCGGCGGTACAGGTCGAGGACCTCGGCCGGCACCCAGAACGACTGGTCCTCGGGCAGGCCGAGGATCCCCTTGGTCAGGCGGATCTCCTCTTCGGGGAACGGGTCGCCGTGCGCCTTGGCCGTGTCGGTCAGGTGGGGCGATGGGTAGCCGATGTGGCTGCGCAGGATGATGAGGGACGGCCGGTCCTCGTCTGCTCGCGCCCGGAGCAGGGCCGCCTCGATGGCGTCGACGTCGTTGGCCGTGTCGCCGATGTTCTCCACCCCCCACCCGTAGGCGTCAAAGCGCTCGCCCACCTTGTCCGAGTAGGCCAGCTCGGTGGGCCCGTCGATGGTGATGTGGTTGTCGTCGTAGACATAGACCAGGCGTCCCAACCGGAGGTGGCCGGCCAGCGAGGCTGCTTCATGGGAGATGCCCTCTTCGAAGCACCCGTCGCCCGCGATCACGAAGGTGTGGTGGTCGCAGACCTCGGGGGAGAAGTTCGTGCGCAGCCACCGTTCGGCGATCCCCATGCCCACGCCGTTGGCCACGCCCTGGCCGAGCGGGCCGGTGGTCACCTCGACGCCGGGGGCGTGATTGAGCTCCGGGTGCCCCGGGGTGCGGCTGCCCCATTGGCGGAACCCGCGCAAGTCGTCGAGGGTCAGGCCGTAGCCCGTGAGGTAGAGCATCGAGTAGAGCAGGATCGAGGCATGGCCATTGGAGAGGACGAATCGGTCGCGATCGGGCCAGCCCGGCTCGGACGGGTCGTGCCGCATCACCCGCGTGAACAGCACGTGGGCCAGGGGAGCCAGGGCCATGGCGGTGCCGGAGTGGCCCGAGTTGGCGGCCCGGGGAGCGTCCATGGCCAGACCCCGGATGACGTTGATCCCGAGCTGTTCGAGATCGCCGTCGACGGCCGAGTCCGAAGTCTGTAGCAGGCGTTCAGTCATTGATGGCCACCCTATAGGCCGACTGCGCCGTGGTGACAGTGGGTCGTGGCGCAGGCCCGCCACTCACCGCTGGCGGAACAGCGACGTCGACGCGGTGAATCCGTGGACGAAGTTGTGTCCGCCGATCGGACCGAACTCGCCGGCGGCGAAGAACCCGCCCAATGGGACGGGCCCCACCGAGCGCTCGAGCACCCGGGCGTCGTGATGGGCGTCGTCGAACAGGCGGGATCCACGGCCGTTGCAGGTGAACATGAGGGCCGAATCCGCCTGCCGTTCGCCCAGGACCTGCCCCAGCTCGAGGTGGGCGGTCCGGGCATCCCGCCGATGGAAGCGGACCGTGCTGCCCAGTGGAACCCGGTCGTCCACGGCCACCGCACCCGTCGAGCGATCGACGCCGACCACGTTGCGGATCAGGTAGTCCCCGGGCCCGGGGTCTTCGAGGTGCTCGTCGATGAGACGCCCGATGAAGAGGCCGTTGGACTGGATCCCCGCCACCTCCAACGGATCGAGGCCGGACTTGATCTGGTCGACCATGCACTCCATGGCGGGCACCCCGGCCACCTCGTAGATCACGTTGCGGTCCGATCGGGTCACCGTGAGGGCGTTGCCGTAGGCCCGGCAGCCCTGCGAGACCGCGGCCTCGACGGAGACACCGGATCCGAGGAGCACACCGGTGGCGCCCGAGGAGACAACCCGATCCCCGATGACCAGGCGGCTGCCGCCCGGCCCGCGCCCCCCCGAGACGTTCCCGCCGATGACCGGCAGCCCGGGTCGGGTCTCGTCGATCCAGGCCAGGAACTCGCCGGCGGGAAAGGTGAAGGGATCGGCCAGCAGCACCAACGCGCTCGGCTCGAACCCGATGTCCACGGGCCAGCCGGCGAAATGCCACGAATCGTCAGCCAGACGGGTGGCCGTGAGGGCCAGCTGGACGAGAGGGCCGACCCGGCCCGCCCACAGGGAGAGGGCCGGGGTCTCCTCGACCCCCCGTCCCGTCCCGAGCACTGACTCCGCTGCGCAGCCGGCGACGGCCAAGGGATGGAGCACCGACGACACCGTGCGCACGATGTCCTCGAGGGCCCCGGCGTGGGGTCGGGTGGCGAACACCATCACCAGGTCCGGGCGATCGCCGAGGGCCTCGAGTACCGCCCCGGTCACCTCTCCGGTGGCAAGGGCGGCGACCGGGTGCTCGGACAGCGCACTGGCGAAGGGCACAACTCCTCAGTCGTCCGCCGGCGCGAATCGGATGTCCAGTGACCGCAGATAGGTGTGCAGGCCGGCGTCCTGGACGGGTACCAGATAGGCCGGCTGGCCCGACTCGTTGTGATGGCTGTGCCAGAGGCCGGGCGGCGTGACGAAGGCCCCCCCGGCCGACCACTCCACCCGCACCGGATCGAGGATGGCTCCGTCGGCCCCGAGCCGGGCGCCTATCAACGAGTAGCAACCCGGTGCGCACTCGGTGATGAGGTCGAGGGCCACGCTCTGATGGCGGTGGGGCCGCTGGAACCGCCCGGCCGGAAGGACGCCGAGCATGGCCCACAACGTGTGAGTAACCGTGCGCGTCTGGGGCCAGGCGGTGTTGCCGAGCAGGATGCTCACCCGGCTGCGATCCGAGGCCTCGGGGTGGCGCTCCACCTCGGCCAGTCGTTGCGAGGCCTCTGCCGCGTCGAAACGGGTGGGTTCGAAGCGGCCTTCCGAAGGCTTCACTCCGAGGTGTTTGAGCAGCGGGGCGTCCGTGACCCGGTAGAGCAGCGCGCCGGTCGCTCCGGCGCTGTGCACGGACGTGCATCCGGCGGGCAGGGTGAGAAAATCACCGTGGCCCCATTCGATGCGGCCCGAGGTGACAGCGCCGGAGGGTGCGGACCGTTCGAAGTCACTGCGGCCGCCGCCGCCCATGCAGTAGTAGAGCTCGCTGGTGGAGTCGGGCCTGGTGGTCACCTGGTCGTCGGGGTTGATGACCACGAACGAGGCCAGGAGCGCCGGGCTGGTTGCCGGGTAGGGGACGCCGAGCTCGGCGGCGAGATCGAGGGGGACGATGCGCGTTGGCCCGCCGGCATGGAGCCCCGGGGAGAAGTGGCGGACCGGAACCGGGCTGATCAAGCCGGCCCCGATGGGGTCGGCCGCGGTGGAGTACTCGTAGAAGACGGCATCCCCCGTCCAGTCCTCTGTCGCCTCGCCCGCCAGGACGACCGGGCCGTGGGCGCCCGTCGATGGGTGCGTCATTCCCCCAGTATCGACGAGCAGCGGGGAGGTAGCGTCACATGGTGCCTGATCTGCGGATCCAAGTCCCTCCCAATTGTGAGCTGACCCTGGGTATGACCTGTGTCGACAAGTCCGAACCGGGGCGAACGACCTGGCGGATGCGGGCCGACGAGCGGTTCGCCAACCCCGCCGGCATCGTCCAGGGGGGGTTCATCGGTGCCATGGCCGACTCCGCCATGGGGTCGGCCACCGTCACCTACGCCCGGGCGTCGGGGCGTCGGGTGTTCTCGTCCAACGTCGAGATGAAGACCAGCTTTCTCGCCCCCGTGCGGGTCGGTGCCGTGCTCGAGTGCACGGCTTCGGTGGTCTCCGGCGGTGCCCGGGTGGCCTTCGTCGAGGCCGAGGTGGTCGACGACCGGGGTACCATCGTGGCCCGGGCCAGCTCGACCTATCTGTTCACTACGAGGGACTGAGCCTGGGATCCGGGCCCACGATTTAGTCGAGGGCAGTCACACGCTGCCTATAGTTGTGGCCAGCACCGAGCAGGTGGTGGAGAGGCAGGCAGGTGGCCGTGTCTTCCAGTGAGCCCGAGGAGGATGGTGGCCCCAGGTCGAAGCGGCACAGGCAAAGGGTTGGGTCGGCTCCGATCCACCGGGTCCGAGACGCTCCAGTTGATCATCGACTACGTCAAGCAGGAGACCCTCGACCCCCTCAAGGGGCTCGGACGCTTCATGGTGTTCGGCGTGGCGGGGTCGGTGGCCCTGGCTATCGGCCTGGTCATCCTGGCCGTGGCCTTCCTGCGCTTCCTCCAGGGCGAGACCGGGACCACCTTCGCCGGCAACTGGTCGTGGGCGCCCTATTTGATCTGCACGGTCGTCGTGGTGGCGATCGCCGCCATCGCCGTCAGAGCAGTGAGTCGGGGCCAGCGCCGGGCCTCCACCGACCCCAAAAAGGAGACCCCATGAGCGCGGGAACCGAACGGATCACCCGTGACCAGATCGAGGCCAAGTTCCGCGAGCTGACCGGGGAGGTCAGCGACGAGGTCGAGTCGACCAAGTCCCAAGTGGTCACGGCAGGCCTGGCCGTCGGCGTGCTCCTGATCGCCGCGGTATTCCTCATCGGCCGTCGGAACGGCCGCCGCCGGTCGGCCGTCGTCGAGGTGCGGCGGGTCTGAGGCATGGACACCCTGCTGCGCTATATCCAGGTCAAGGCGTTCGGGCGCGGCTTCCGCGGCTACCACACCGCCTGGCTGGTGGTCGGGGCTGCGGTGTGGATGATCAATCGGGCCCGCAATCAGGACCATGTGATCTACCGCACCAAGCTCAAGCCCGGTGAACGCCTGCTCGTCGAGACCTCCAAGGCTGCACCGAACAAGTCCTCCGGCCGCTGAGCGCCGTGGGGTCGCAGGGGGATAGGAGCATCCTCAGCGACGGCGATCGGGTGCTGCTGATCGACCCCAAGGACCGCCGGTACCTCATCGCACTGCGCGCCGGAGCCCGGTTCCACACCCATATGGGCATCGTGAGCCACGACGACCTGATCGGGACCCCCGAGGGGTCGACCGTCCTCGGCAGCACGGGGCGCCGATTCATGGTGGTGCGGCCCACCCTTTCGGACACGGTCCTGAAGATGCCGCGGGGCGCCCAGGTCATCTATCCGAAGGATCTCGGGGCCATCCTCATCGAAGCGGACATTGCCCCCGGCGTGAAGACGCTCGAGGCAGGGGTCGGGTCCGGGGCGCTGTCGATGGCCCTCCTTCGGGCCGGCGCCGAGGTCGTCGGCTACGAGCTCCGTGAGGACTTCGCCGACCGGGCCCGCGGCAACGTGGAGGCCATGCTGGGCGGGGAAGCCCCCTACCGGCTCGAGCTGCGAGACGTCTATGAGGGCATCGACGAACGGGGCCTCGACCGGATCCTGCTCGATCTGCCCGAGCCGTGGCGGGTTCTGCCCCACGCCGAGGAGGCGCTGCGGCCCGGTGGAATCCTCTGCGCCTACCTTCCCTCTATCAACCAGACCTCACAGCTACGCGAGGCCCTGGAGCGCAGTCGGTTCGGGATGGCCTTCACCCTGGAGGTCCTGCATCGAACGTGGCACATCGAGGCCCGCTCGGTCCGACCCGACCACCGGATGGTGGGACACACCGGCTTCCTGACCACGGCCCGGCTGCTGGTCCCCTTCGAGGGGGAGGCCCGTGGCATCGACCTAGCCAATGGGGGGGCTGACGAGACCCCAGGCTGATCACGCCCTGGGCTGATCACGCCCTGAGCTGATCGTCCGGGCCGAGCAGCTCAGCTCTGCTCGATGAAGATGCACTCGCCCGGACACTCCTCGGCGGCTTCGACCACCGCATCCTCGAGGTCGTCGGGCACGGCGGCCATCCCTGCGGAGCCGCCGGGTTCGTTCTTGACGTCCGCACCGTCCTTCACGTAGGCGAGGCCGTCGTCGAGCAAGGTGAACACGGCGGGCGCGATCTCCTCGCAGAGGCCGTCTCCCGTGCAGAGATCCTGATCGATCCAGACCTTCATCAGTTCCGTCTCTCTCCTAGGCTTCTCGCGGGGCACCGTGAGCGTGCTCGACCGGGTCGGCCGTCCCGGCTGTCCGTCCATTGAGGCACACCCATGGCCGACGTCGTACCAGGGGACCCGTGCCCTGGTGACAATGCTACCCGGAACTGTACCCATGTTGGCTGACGGTCCGTCAGATCGGCGCCCGAATAGGCTGCGAATGACGCTTGAAACGGTGGATCGCCGGTGTAGGGTCGCCGAAGGTGGGCAACGCGAACGAGGTGATTCCAACGGTTGATTCCGATGACGTGCGAGACGGTCGTCCAGCGGCGAATTCCCCGGATGACGATGACCTCGATGCGTTGAGGCTGCGCGCCCTGGAAGCCGAGGAGGAGGTCACCCTCCTCCGTCGGCGTCTGCAGGAGAGTCCCCGGCGCGTACAGACCCTCGAGGAGAAGCTGCTGGAGACGAAGGGTCAGCTGGCCCAGGCCATCTCGCAGAACGAGAAGCTCACCTTCACGCTCCAGACCGCCAAGGAGCACGTGGCCAACCTGCGCGAAGAAGTGGAGAAGCTGACCCAGCCGCCCGCCGCGTACGGGACATTCCTCGGGACCAACGAGGACGGGAGCGTCGACGTCTTCTCCGGTGGTCGCAAGATGCGGGTGTCCCTCCATCCCGACATCGAGGTCGACGATCTGCAGCGCGGCAACGAGGTGGTGCTCAACGAGTCCCTCAACGTGATCCTGGCCCGGGAGGGCGAGGGCTCCGGAGAGGTGGTCGTGCTCAAGGAGATCCTCGACGACGGCACCCGGGCCCTGGTCTTCGGCCGGGCAGACGAGGAGCGGGTGGCCGAGCTCTCCGATGCGCTCATCGGGGTCAAGCTGCGCGCCGGCGACACCGTGCTCATGGAGTCGCGGACCGGCCTGCTCATCGAGAAGCTGGCCCGGCCCGAGGTGGAGGAGCTGGTCCTCGAGGAGGTCCCCGATGTGACCTATGCCGACGTGGGCGGCCTCGATGATCAGATCGAGGCGATCACCGACGCCGTCGAGCTCCCCTACCTGTACCGGGAGCTCTACGCCGAGCACAAGCTTCCGGCCCCCAAGGGGATCCTGCTCTACGGCCCTCCGGGGTGCGGGAAGACGCTGATCGCCAAGGCGGTGGCCAACTCGCTGGCCAAGAAGGTCGCCGAGGTCACCGGCAACACCAACGCCCGCAGCTACTTCCTCAACATCAAGGGCCCCGAGCTCCTCAACAAGTACGTGGGTGAGACCGAGCGGCAGATCCGTCTGGTCTTCCAGAGGGCCCGGGAGAAGTCAGAAGAGGGCGTTCCCGTCATCGTCTTCTTCGACGAGATGGACTCGCTGTTCCGAACCCGGGGGACCGGGATCAGCTCCGACATGGAGTCGACCATCGTGCCTCAGTTGCTGGCTGAGATCGACGGGGTCGAGACGCTCAAGGATGTGATCGTGATCGGGGCCTCCAACCGCGAGGACCTCATTGACCCGGCCATCCTGCGCCCGGGAAGGCTCGACGTGAAGATCCGCATCGAACGTCCGAACGAGGTGGCGGCGGCTCAGATCTTCTCCCGCTATCTGACCCCGGATCTCCCCCTCGACGCCGACGAGGTCCGGACCCTGGGCGGGGGAGACCCGGCCAAGGCCACCCAGGCCATGATCGAGGCGACGGTCGCAGAGATGTACCGAAGCGACGAGGAGAACCGGTTCCTCGAGGTCACCTATCAGAACGGCGACAAGGAGGTCCTCTACTACCGGGACTTCTCCTCGGGAGCGATGATCGAGAACATCGTCCGTCGGGCCAAGAAGCTGGCGATCAAGCGGACCATCGCCAACAAGACGCGGGGTATCCGCTCCGACGACCTGTTCGAGTCGATCCGTCAGGAGTACAAGGAGAATGAGGATCTTCCCAACACCACCAATCCCGACGACTGGGCCAAGATCTCCGGCAAGAAGGGTGAGCGGATCGTCTACATCCGCACCCTCATCAGCGACCAGGACGAGACCAAGGGTGGCCGCTCCATCGAGCGTGTGGGTACCGGTCAGTATCTCTGAGACCGGGCCGGGATAGGGTCGCTCGTGGCCATTCCCAAGGTCTGCGGCATCGAGACCGAGTACGGCATCCAGGTGCTGCACGGCGACCCGAACCCGATCGCCGCCTCGTCGGTTCTGATCAACGCCTATGCCCACGATGTGGCGCGCCAGCAGACGGGCTGGGACTTCGAGGACGAAGCCCCTGGGAACGACGCCCGGGGCTTCGCCCGGGAGGGTTCCATGCCACCCCAGGTCGAGACCCATCTCGTCAACACCGTGCTCACCAACGGTGCCCGCTACTACGTGGACCACGCCCACCCCGAATTCTCCACCCCCGAGTGCCGTGACGCGCTCGAGTGCGTCCGCTACGACCGCGCCGGCGAGTTGATCCTGACCCGGTCGATGGAGGCGGCCGACCTCGCCGCCCACGACGGGTCACAGCTGGTCGTCTACAAGAACAATTCGGACGGGAAGGGGAACTCGTACGGGGCCCACGAGAACTACCTGATGGACCGGGCGGCACCGTTCACCCGCATCGTGTCCGGGGTGACCCCCCACTTCGTCACCCGCCAGATCTTTGCCGGGGCCGGCAAGGTCGGTGCCGAGACCGCCGTCCACGACGGGACGCCCGTCGACTTCCAGCTCTCCCAGCGGGCAGAGTTCTTCGAGGAGCAGGTGGGGCTCGAGACCACGCTGAAGCGCCCCATCGTCAACACGCGGGACGAGCCCCACGCCGATCCCCACCGCTACCGCCGGCTGCACGTTATCGTGGGCGATGCCAACCTGGCCGAGGTCGCCACCTTGTTGAAGGTGGGAACCACCTCCCTGGTGCTGGCCATGATCGAGGACGACATTTCGGGCAGCCGGAGCCTGGCCCTCGCCGATCCGGTCACCGCCATGCACGACGTGGCGCTGGACCGCACCTTCACCAAGCCCCTGACGATGGAGGACGGCTCGACCGCCACCGCGCTGGCGGTCCAGTGGGAGCTGTTCTCCCTGGCCCGCAAGTACGCCGACGACCGTGGTCTCGACTGCATGGGTGACGAGGCCGTGGGCGAAGAGGTGCTGAAGCGCTGGGAAGCGGTGCTCCACGGACTCGAGACCGACCCCATGTCGCTCTCCCGTCAGCTCGACTGGGTGGCCAAGTTGCAGCTGATCGAGGCGTTCCGGGAGCGCCACGGGTTGGACTGGGACGACCACCGGCTGGCCGCCGTGGACCTGCAGTACCACGATCTACGACCGTCCCGATCGCTGTTCGCCCGCATGGACACCGAGCGACTGGTCAACGAGGAGTCAGTGGTGACGGCCGTCACCGAGCCTCCTCGGGGGACCCGCGCCTGGTTCCGGGGTCAATGCCTCAAACGGTGGCCGGCGTCGGTGGTCACCGCCAACTGGGATTCGCTGGTGTTCGACCTCGGCACCGATCCCTTGCGCCGCGTCCCTATGATGGACCCCTTGAAGGGCACGGCCGAGCACGTGGAGGAGTTGCTGCAGGCGTGCGCGAGTCCGTCCGAGCTGTTGGATCGATTGAGCAGCTAGGGAGAGTAGGGGATGGTTGAACCAGATGGCTGAACGGGAACAGAAGAAGAAGACCACCACGACCGAACGGGCCGACGACGTCGTCGAGGACGTCCCGGCCACATCCGCCACCGGTGAGAAGTTGAAGGCCGAGCTCGACGACCTGCTCGACGAGATCGACGAGGTCCTCGAGGACAACGCCGAGGAATTCGTCCGGAATTATGTGCAGAAGGGTGGCGAGTAGCCCAGGTGACGCTGCCGCTCTTCTCGACAACTGAAGACCCGGGTCCCGACTTTGCCGGTCTGATCCGACGGCTGCGGTTGCCGGTCCATCCGATGATGGCTCCCGCGGGGTCGGCCGTGTCGTCGGGGGGTGCCGCCACCAACGAGTTTCGCCACGGGACCACGGTGGTGGCGCTGCGATTCGCCGACGGCATCGTGATGGCCGGCGACCGCCGGGCCACAGAGGGCAACGCCATCGCCCATCGGGCCATGGAGAAGGTCTTTCCGGCCGACCGGTATTCGGCCGTGGCCATCGCCGGGGCCGCCGGCCCGGCCGTCGAGATGGTCCGGCTCTTCCAGACCCAGCTCGAGCACTACGAGAAGGTCGAGGGCGTGGTGCTGAGCCTCGAGGGCAAGGCCAACCAGCTGAGCCAGATGGTGCGGGAGCATCTGCCCATGGCCATGCAGGGACTGGCGGTGGTGCCCCTGTTCGCCGGCTACGACCTGGCCCGCCAGACCGGTCGCATCTTCACCTACGACGTGACCGGCGGTCACTACGAGGAGACCGAGCACAACGCCACCGGATCGGGCGGACGTGACGCCCGGACCACCATCAAGCTCGGCTACCGGGTCGGCATGGCGCGCGACGACGCCGTGGAGCTGGCCGTCGAGGCCCTCTACGAGGCGGCCGACGAAGATTCGGCCACCGGCGGGCCCGATCTCATCCGGGGTATCTATCCCTTGGTGGCCACGGTCACCGCCGATGGATTCGCAGCAGTGACCGAAGAAGAGGTTTCGGAGCGTTTCGCCGCTCTGATCGAGCGTCGACGGGCCGAGGGTCGCCAGCCATGACCATGCCCTACTACGTGGCGCCCGAGCAGGTGATGAAGGATCGGGCCGAGTACGCCCAGAAGGGCATCGCCCGCGGCCGCTCCCTGATCGCCACGATCTATGAGGACGGCATTGCCATCGTGGCCGACAACCCGTCGCGGTCGCTCCACAAGATCAGTGAGATCTATGACCGGATCGCCTTCGCCGGCGTGGGGAAGTACAACGAGTTCGACCAGCTGCGAGTGTCGGGCATCCGCCATGCCGACACCAAGGGGTATGCCTACAGCCGAGAGGACGTGGACGCCCGTTCGCTGGCCAACCTCTACGCCCAGTACCTCGGACAGGTCTTCACCCACGAGATGAAACCGCTCGAGGTGGAGATCCTCGTGGCCGAGCTGGGCACGGGACTGCACCCACCGCAGCTCTACCACATCGCCTACGAAGGGACCATCACGGACGAGGACCGCTACGCCGTGCTGGGCGGGGAGACCGAGGCGACGACTGAGCGCCTCGAGGAGCAGTGGACGAGCGGATGGCCCCTCAGCGATGCACTGCGCGCCGCGGTGAGCGCGCTGGCCGGCCCCGACCGGACGCTGGGGGGGTCCGACCTCGAGGTTGCCGTCCTGGCCCAGGGGAACGGCCGCCGGGCATTCCGGAGGCTCGTCGATGCCGAGCTGGAGGCCCTGCTGGGCTGACCGATTCCCTCGCCCTCCGGTGCTGGCGGATGCCGATTCGTAGGCGAGGGCCATCCTCACGGTACCGTGAGGGAGATGGACAAGCGTATCTACGGCTTGGAGAACGAGTACGGGGTCACGTGCACGCTGCGCGGGCAGCGGCGGCTGAGCCCCGATGAGGTGGCCCGCTACCTGTTCCGGCGAGTGGTCAGCTGGGGACGTTCGTCCAATGTGTTCCTCGAGAACGGGGCCCGTCTCTACCTCGATGTCGGCAGCCATCCCGAATACGCCACCCCCGAGTGCGATGACATCGCAGAGCTGGTGGTCCACGACAAGGCGGGGGAGTGGATCCTGTCCTCACTGGTGGAGGGGGCCGAGGCCCGCCTGAGGGAGGAGGGCATCCGGGGCGACATCTACCTGTTCAAGAACAACACCGATTCGGCCGGGAACTCCTATGGATGCCACGAGAACTATCTGACCAGTCGGCGTGACGACTTCGCCCACTACACCGAGGTGCTGATCCCGTTTCTGGTCAGCCGACAGGTCTACGCCGGGGCGGGCAAGGTGCTCCAGACCGCTCGCGGCGCGGTCTTCTGCCTGAGCCAACGGGCGGAGCACATCTGGGAGGGGGTGTCGTCGGCCACGACCCGCAGCCGGCCCATCATCAACACCCGCGACGAGCCGCACGCCGACGCCGAGAAGTACCGGCGCCTCCATGTCATCGTGGGCGACTCCAACATGAGCGAGTACGCCACGTTCCTCAAGGTGGGTGCGACCAGCATCGTGCTGAGGATGCTCGAGGACCCCTCGACGGTGATGCGCGACCTGACCCTGGAGAATCCCATTCGAGCCATCCGCGAGATCAGCCATGACATCACCTGTCGTCGGCTTGTGCGCCTGGCCAACGGTCGTGAGATGAGCGCTCTCGACATCCAGGGCGAGTACCTGCAACGCGCCATCCGCTACCGCGATCGCCAGGGCCTGTCGCCGCAGGAGGATCGGGCCCTCGACATGTGGGAGCACTGCCTCAAGGGACTGGAGTCCGACCCGCTTTCGCTCCACCGGGAGTGCGACTGGGTCGCCAAGTACCGGCTGATCGATCGCTACCGCCAACGCCACCAGCTGTCCCTGCACAGCCCCAACGTGTCTCTGCTCGACCTCCAGTACCACGACGTGGATCGGGCACGCGGGCTGTACTACCGCCTGCAGCGCCACGATCAGCTCGACCGGATCTGTGACGATGCAGACATCGCCTCCGCCATGTCCTCGCCTCCTCAGACCACCCGGGCCCGCCTGCGCGGGGAGTTCGTGAAGAAGGCCAAGGAGCGGCGCCGCGACTTCACGGTGGACTGGGTGCACCTCAAGCTCAACGACCAGGCACAGCGCACCGTGCTGCTCAAGGATCCCTTCAAATCCAAGGACGAGCGGGTGGAGAAGCTCATCGCCGGCTTGTAATCGTCCCCGTGGGCAGGTGGCGGGGGCATCTGGCATCGACCCGGAGCCACGGCCTCGGTGTTGTAGCGTCGCCTGATTGTGGCAGCGCAACCCCCTGACGAAACGGTGATGGCGACCAGCTCCGAGCCGTTGGCCGCGACCAGCGACAGCCAGGTGACGGCCGGTGCGGCCAAGGGAAAGAGCCGGGGCTACCGCGCCCTGATCGAGTGGACGGTCATCCTGCTGGCCGTGGCCATCTGCACCGTGGTCCTCCGTGCCTACGTGGTCCAGTCCTTCTACATCCCCTCGGGGTCGATGCTCCCCACACTGCAGATCAGCGATCGGATCATCGTCAGCAAGTTGAGCTACGACCTGCACGACCCACACCGCGGCGACATCGTCGTGTTCGCCCGCCCACCGCTCGAGGACCAGGCCTATGCAGACCTGGTGAAACGGGTGATCGGACTCCCGGGGGAGACCATCTCCTCGAGGAACGGTGCCATCTACATCAATGGGAAGCGCCTGTCCGAGCCGTGGCTCCCAGCGGGACCCGACAGCTACAGCGGTGCCCTCCCGGGCGGGGATCCGCACCCGCAGTTCGACCTGCCGGGCCCGGTCAAGATCCCCGTCGGGGACTACTACGTCATGGGAGACAACCGAATGTTCTCAGAAGACAGCAGGTTCTTCGGGCCCATTCCCAAGTCCCTGATCGTCGGCCGGGCGGTGGCGGTGGTGTGGCCCCTCAGCCACCTGAAAGGGCTGTAGGCGGGCCCGAACGGAGTTGCCGGTGCACCGGAACGGGGTGGTCGGTGCAGTAGCCTCGCTCTCTGGTGGAACCCGACCTCTACAGTGCCTCCGTCGAGGTCTCCGCCCCCCGGGGCGCACCGCCCGGTCCACCGACCAATCCGCCGCCCGTGACCCGACCCGGGCGGGGGAACCCTCCCGCCACACCGCCGCGTTCGAAGAAGTGGATGTTCGAGTGGCTGGCGGTGCTGGCCATCGCGCTGGTGCTGGCGGTGTGCGTGCGGACGTTCGTGGCCCAGATGTTCTACATCCCGTCGGGGTCGATGCTCCCCACCCTCCAGATCGGCGACCGCATCGTGGTCAACAAGCTGAGCTACGACCTCCACGGCGTGGAGCGGGGCGACGTCGTGGTCTTCCGCCGGCCACCGCTGGAACAGGTCAACTATGCCGACCTGGTCAAGCGGGTCATCGGTTTGCCGGGCGACACCATCGCCACGGTCCACGGGGTGGTCACCATCAACGGGAAGCCGTTGGACGAGCCCTGGCTGTCCACCCCCTTGCCGGTGACGTCCCCCAGCCCCCTCCCTGACGCGTTCAGCCTCAGTCGCCCCTTCACCATCCCGGCCGGCCAGTACTTCGTCATGGGCGACAACCGCACCAACTCGGAGGACAGTCGGTATTTCGGGCCGATCTCCAAGGATCTGATCGTCGGCAAGATGGCGTTCAAGGCCTGGCCGCTCGAGGACTCGACCTGGTTGGTCGGGTTGTCGATCATCGGCATCGTCGTGCTCGTCCTCCTGCTGTTGGCCCTGCGGGCACCACGACCGCCCCCATCGCCCGGTGGGACATCCCCGCGGGGCCCTCCCGCCTCCAACGGCAGCCGTTAGGCCAAGGGCGGCGGCACGGCGCAGCAGGCGCCGGGCACGACCCGATGCCGGTCGGCCGTGCACGCCGGTACACTTCAGTTCGTGCCATTCCTCAGTCCGGCGAAGGTGCTGGTCATCCTGGTCGTGGCCCTCATCGTCCTCGGTCCCGACAAGCTGCCCAAGGTGGCCAAGCAGATCGGTGGTCTGTGGGGTGACTTCCGGAGGTTCCGCGAGCGGCTCGAGTCGGACGTGCGGGGGTCGTTCCCGGACCTGCCCTCCACCGAGTCGATCGCCCAGGCGGTGCGTTCCCCCCTTTCGTTCCTCGACAATCTCGCCGATTCCCACGTTGCCGGTTCGCCCAGTGCGGAGAACGGCACGACATCTGAAACGGCCAACGGATCCGAAGTAGCTGATGTGCACGGCGACGCGCTCCCACCCTCGGTCGGCTCCAACCGGCCGGCCGGAAGCGTGCACACCGCGGGGGAGTCGCCGCCGGTTGCCGGGGCACTGATCGCCGACCCGGGCAGAATCGTCCACCAGGTCCGTTCCACCGGTGGGATCGTCCCCGACGACCCTGGGATGAACTGACCCTGCCCGTACGGCGGGCAGCGCACCGACCAGTTCGAATCCGAGACCATGGCCATCTCCCTCAAACGTCGTAGCGAGGCCCGACCCAAGCCGGATGCCATGACCCTGGTCGAGCATCTGACCGAGCTGCGCGGCCGGGTGCTGATCAGCGCGGCGGCATTCGTGGTCACCGCCACCGCCGCCTTTCTGCTCTATCCGCACATCCTCTCCTTCCTCCAGCAGCCCTACTGCAATCTCAATCCGCACCACTGCGGCTTCTACATCACCGGACCGCTGGACGGGCTCGCCCTGCGGATCAAGATCGCTGCCTACGGCGGGGTGTTCCTGGCCTCGCCGGTGTGGCTGTGGGAGCTCTGGCGATTCATCACCCCGGGACTCAATCCCAAGGAGAAGAAGTACGCCATCCCGTTCATCGTGGCCTCGATCCTCCTGTTCGCCCTGGGTTGCCTGGTGGCCTATCTGACCTTCCCCCACGCCTTGGGCTTCCTGACCAGCATCGGCGGCCCGAGCCTGAACCAGATCCTCGATCCGACCAAGTACCTGAGCCTGATCGTGTTGCTGATGACGGTGTTCGGGCTCACCTTCGAATTCCCGGTGCTCCTCGTGTCGCTGGAAGTGGCCGGCGTGCTGACACCGAAGAAGCTGTCGTCGTGGCGGCGGTGGGCCATCGTGCTCATCGTGGTGGTGGCCGGCGTGGTGACCCCGAGCTCGGACCCCTTCTCGATGATGGCCATGGCTATTCCTCTCTACCTGTTCTACGAGCTGTCCATCGTCATCGGGAAGATCATCCGACGATGACCACCGGGCGTCACCGGGGGACGGCCCGGGACGCCGGCGACGGAGCGGGGGAGGGGTTCCGGGAGCGATTCGAACGGGGACTCGGGTTCCCCCTGGACGGGTTCCAGCACCGGGCCCTTGATGCCATCGATGGCGGCGAATCAGTGCTGGTGTCGGCGCCCACCGGATCGGGCAAGACGGTGATCGCCGATTATGCCGCAGCGCGGGCCCTCGAGCTCGGCGGGAAGGCGTTCTACACCACGCCGATCAAGGCCCTCTCCAACCAAAAGTTCGCCGAGCTGTCCAAGCGCTATGGGGAGGAACGCGTCGGGCTGCTGACCGGCGACGTCTCCTACCAGGCCCGGGCGCCGATCGTGGTCATGACCACCGAGGTGCTCCGCAACATGCTCTTCGCCCGCTCGTCGATGCTCGACGGGTTGGAGGTGGTGGTGCTCGACGAGGTCCACTACCTCCAGGATCCCTATCGGGGCTCGGTGTGGGAGGAGGTGCTGGTGCTCACGCCTCCCCAGGTGCGTTTCGTGAGCCTCTCGGCCACGGTGAGCAATGCCCGGGACTTCGGGGCCTGGCTCACCTCCGTACGGGGGACCACCCGGGTCGTCGTGGAGACCCACCGCCCGGTCACCCTGCACAACCACTACGCCGTGGCCGAGCGGGGCCGGGACCACATCACCGTGCTGCCCCTGCTCCGGGACGGACGGCCCAACTCCGACGGCGTCGCCCTCGACGACCGCCGCCGTCGCAATCCCCGCCACCGGTACCGGGCGCCGCGCCGGGGCGAAGTGGTGGAGTACCTGGCCTCGGCGGGCATGCTCCCCGCCATCACCTTCATCTTCTCGAGAGCCGCCTGCGATGACGCCACCCGTCAGTGCCTCCAGGACGGCATCCGGCTGACCACCGGTGAAGAGCGGGAGCAGATCCGCCGGCTGACCGAGGCCGCCGTCGAGCGGCTCAGCGACGACGACCTGCGCACCTTGGGCTACGGACCGTGGTCGGCGGCTCTGGAAGCCGGCATCGCCCCCCACCACGCAGGCCTGGTCCCGGCCTTCCGCCAGGCCGTGGAGCAGTGCTTCTCCGCCGGGCTGTTGAAAGTGGTGTTCGCCACCGAGACACTGGCCCTGGGCATCAACATGCCCGCTCGGAGCGTGGTGGTGGAGCGGTTCGCCAAGTTCCGGGGTTCCGACACGTCGGCCCTGACCTCCGGCGAGTACCAGCAGTTGACGGGCCGGGCCGGGCGCCGGGGCATCGACACCGTCGGCCACGCCGTGGTCCTGTGGTCGGCGGCCACCTCCTTCTCCCTGGTGGCGCGGACCGCCATCGCCCCTCCGCCCGATCTGGTGTCCTCCTTCCACCCCACCTA
Source organism: Acidimicrobiales bacterium (assembly GCA_015478655.1). Taxonomy (GTDB): domain Bacteria; phylum Actinomycetota; class Acidimicrobiia; order Acidimicrobiales; family RAAP-2; genus Bog-756. The sequence continues at coordinate 31,428 of JADMIJ010000030.1, forward strand.
CAACCTGGCCGTCAACCTCGTCCGCCGGTGGTCGCGGGAGGAGGCCCACGGGCTCCTGGCCGCCTCCTACGGGCAATGGCAGGCGCCTCCCGGCTCGGTCTCGTTGGCGGCCCTGCTGGACCGGCGGCTCGCCATCCTGGAGGCACGGGGCTTCATCGAAGGTTGGCACCTGACCGAATCGGGCCACGCCCTGGCCTCCATCTACCATGAGTCGGACCTGCTGGTGACCGATGCCCTCCGGCAAGGACTGTTCGACGGGCTCGATCCCGCCGCACTGGCCGGGGTGGTCTCGGCGTTCACCTTCGAGGCCCGCCGGACCGGGGAGGACGAGCGCCCGCCCCGGCAGCAACACGTCGTCGATCGACTGGCCAGGCTCAGCGCTCTGGCCGGTGACCTTCGGGCGGACGAGCGCCGCGTGGGTCTCCGCCGCACCCGGCGCCCCGACGCCGGACTGGCCCGGGCCGTCATGGGGTGGGCCGGCGGATCCAACCTCGACTCGGTGCTGCGGGAGGCTGACGTGGCCCCCGGTGACTTCGTCCGGAACATCCGCCAGTTGATCGACCTCATGCGACAGCTGGCCCAGGTGGCCCCGGATCCGCCCACCCGGGAGGCGGCCCAACTGGCCGTGGCGTTGCTCAGGCGGGGGGTGGTGGGGGCGGACGATCCGGCCTCGGTGGGGTCCGCGCCTGACCCGCCGGTCCCGTCGTAGTGTGATCCGGGCATGTTCCCCTACGCCGTGGAGACCTTCAGCACTGACGAGGAGGACATCCTCCGTCGCTACGTCACCAATCTCGACCGGCCGGTATTTGCCCTGGTCAACCTGCCCGAAGTTGTAAAGGGAGCCCTGTTCGCCCGCTACTCGCGGTCCCCCAAGAGCCTGCGCCGGTTATTCCTCGACGAGTTCGTGGGCGAGTTGGACATCTCCGGCGACGTCACCGTCGACGCCACCGTCGGGGTGGAGCGGGCGGAGCAGCTCTACGAGAAGGTCTTCTTCGAGTACGGCGACGATTCGGTGGCACAGCTCGGAGGGGTCCACCTGGCCTGCGAACAGGCGTCCAACGTCCTGACCAAGGTGCTCGAATGGGGGAGGCTCATGGCCTACCTCGAGCAGTCGACCCGCTACATCGCCTACAACAACCGCCTGAGCACCGGTCACTACCGCTACTACCGCGACCCCGGCCTGCTCGACTCGCCTCTGGGCGCCCGCTACGTCGGGGACATGGATCGGATGTTCGACACCTACGGCGAGCTGCTCGACACGGCTCGGGCCTGGCTGGCGGCGCGGCACCCGCGCCAGCCGGGCGACTCCGACTTCGTCCACCGCCAGGCGGTCCGAGCCAAGGCCCTCGACGCCCTCCGCGGGCTCCTGCCGGCCGCCTCGCTGTCGAATGTGGGCATCTACGGCACAGGCCAGTCCTACGAGATGCTCCTGCTCCGCATGCGGTCGCACCCGTTGGCCGAGGCCCGCAACTATGGCGATCTGATGCTGGAGGAGCTCCGCAAGGTGATCCCGTCCTTCCTGCAGCGGGTGGATCTCCCGGATCGTGGGGGTGCCTGGACCGCCTACCTGGATCGGACCCATCGGGAGACCGGACGGTTGGTCGAGGAGTTGTTCCCGGATCTCGTGACACCCGTCGACCACCCGGTCGGCGGTCCCGCGGGGCAGCCGTCGGTCACGCTCCTCGACTTCGACCCCGATGGCGAGGAGAAGGTCATCGCCGCCATCTGCGCCCCTCTGACCGACCGGCCCGAGGAGGAGGTGCTGCGCCGGGTGGGCCTGCTCGGCGCCGAGGAGAAGCGCTCGCTGCTCCGGGCGTACGTCGGGGACCGGTCCAACCGGCGCCACCGACCGGGCCGGGCCCTCGAGCGGACCGGCTACCGCTTCGACGTGGTCACCGACTACGGCGCCTTCCGCGACCTGCAGCGCCATCGCATGCTGACCATCGAATGGCAGCCGCTCGGCAGCACGCTCGGCTACAACGTGCCCGAGGTGGTGGAGGAGGCGGGGCTGACGGAGCGTTTCGTCGCCTCGCTGGAGCGCTCGCGCCAACTGTGCGAGGCGCTGCTCCCCGTGTTCCCGGTGGAGTCGGCCTATGCGGTGGCACTGGCCTACCGCATCCGCTATTCGATGCAGATGAATGCGCGGGAGGCAATGCATCTCACCGAGCTCCGATCGGGCCCGCAGGGCCACCCGAGCTACCGCTGGGTGGCCCAGGAGATGCACCGCCTGATCGCCGACCAGGCGGGGCACCGGCTGTTGGCCGAAGCGATGTCCCATGTCGATTACGGCGCCGAGGACCTCGAGCGGCTCGACGCCGAGCGCCGCGCCGAGGGAAAGCGGAAATCGATGACGGCGGCAGGAAATCGCGCAAACCCGTGACCTGGGCAGTTGTACAAATGCCCAGGTAGACAGGTGTGGGGGTCATTTGACGACCGGCACTGTCCGTGACCTATCGTGCGCCCAGTCCCAGTCGCCCCGAAAAGCACACTGACCGGTTCCGACCGAACGGCGTGACTTGAGGGGGGGATGCTGTGAGAGGCGGAAGGAGACCCAGGGGATCGAGTAGAAAACATTCCCGCGACACCGGTGGTTGCTACTGCAGGTAGCGGGGGAATGGTGCCAAAGACCCCCTGGGTCCGCCCGCCTGTGCCCGACGAGGCGGCGGCGCCGGAACCTCGTGTGACGACGGCGGATCACCCTCCGTGCGTTGCGCTGGGACGCCGGGAGCGGCCCGCCCCTTCGACTCCCGTGAAGGTCGCCCGGCCTCCCGCAGCCCGCCGGAGACGACCACTTGTCGTGGCGAGCATGGGGGTGAACGATGTCTGCACCGAACCGTCTATGCTCCGCCCAACTCACCACTGAAAGACCGAGATGCCACAAGAACTCGACGAAGTCGAAGGACCTGAGGAGCTCATCGAGGAGGACCTCGACGAGCTGGTGGCGGACGACGACCTCGTGGCCGAAGACGTCCTGGTCATCGAGGACGAGGACGACGACGCCGAACTGGCGGTGATCGAGGAGGAAGAAGAGAGCGCCATCGTGGACGTCCCCGAGCCGGCGGTCAAGGTGGCGGCCAAAGCCGGGGCGGCCACCGAGGAGTCGGAGGACGAAGAGGAGGAGGAGCCCGACGACGAGGACGTCGAGGCCAGCCTCGACACCATCTTGAAGGAGCGCCTGGTCGTCGAAGAGGTCGTCGAGGACGACGAGGACACCCCCGAGCCCGAGGACCGCAGCGGTGACGGCGTCGAACGGGTCCTGCCCAAGCAGCCGGGCGAATTCGTCTGCCGCTCGTGCTTCCTCGTGAAGCACCCCAACCAGTTGGCGGACCGGAAGAAGATGCTCTGCCGCGACTGCGTCTGACAGGGAGCCGACCATGGCAGATCCGCCCGATGGGCAATCCGACGACAGCCCGCTGAGCGAACGGCTCCTCGACCTGTTCGTCTTCGTCCCGGCCGGCATCGCCGTCTCGCTGGTCGAGGAGCTGCCCAAGCTGGCGGCCCGCGGCAGGGAGCGACTGGGAGTGCGTGTCTCGTCAGCCCGGGCGGTGGGAAAGGTGGCGGTGAGGACCGGGGGCAACCAACTGCGCAAGCGTTCGGGCGGACTGCTCCGTCGCCAGGGGGAGGCACCCGCAGGTCCCCAACGCGGCGGGGGGCGGACGTCACCGGGCGGGCCGGTGCCCGGACGGGGCCCATCCTCGGTCCCCCCCATGGCGGTACCGGTGCGTCCCGTTGCCGTTCCGGGCACCAACCACGTCCCGCCCGTGTCGGCTCTCTCCATTCCGGGGTTTGACACGCTGTCCGCCTCCCAGGTGGTCCAGCGCCTCGATGGGCTCAATCGGGCCGATCTGGTGTCGGTCCGGACCTACGAGTCGGCCACCCGTGGCCGGAGGACGATCCTCAGCCGGGTCGATCAGCTCCTCGACGAGCGGTCCTGACCCCGGCGTCGGCAGGCGTCGAGTCGATCAGATGGAAGCGGTGCGAACGGCGACGGTCGAGGACGCCCGGCGCCTCCTCGAATTGTCGGAGGAGTTCGTCCGGGGGGTCACCTCCACGCGGGGCGGGTCCCTGCTCGTCCAACCCAGCCTGGACGCCTCCGGGGAGGGTGGGCTGGCGGGGCGACTTCCCCAACTTCTCGGGGACGATACCTGCCTGGTGCTGGTGGGGACCGTCGACGAGGCGGTCACCGGTTTCGCCCTCTGTCACCTCGAGGACCTCGCCGGCCAGGGGAGGCGCGGCATCCTCGACGCCTGCTATGTGGAGCCTGGGGCCAGGGGAGTGGGGGTGGGTCGGTTGCTGTTGGACACCGCGGTGACCTGGCTGGAGGACCGCCGGTGCCGGGGCGTCGACGGCATCGCCCTGCCCGGCGACCGGGCGGCGAAGAACTTCTTCGAGTCGGCGGGGTTCAAGGCGCGGATGCTCACCATGTACCGGGAACTCGGTTGAGCCGTCGATGGAGCGGCGGCGTCTCGACCGTGGGCGCGACGGGTGCCGGAGCCGGTAGCACCTACGGTCAAGAGGCCCGTCGGCCCTGAGCCGAGCGCGCCGGCACCGGGCGACGGGGACCGGGCGGCGGGGGAATGGGGATGCCCATGAGCCGGGCCAGCTCGGGGACGTAGCCGGATGCCTTGCGGGCCTCGGCCAACAAGGCCTCGTCGGCCCCGCTGGGGATGCCGTGGGGCTTGACCGTGCGGCGCACGGGCGATTCGACCACCACGGCCAGGAGGGCGAGCCAGTCCTCGGGCGAGGTGTCGCTGGTCATGGCCTGACCGGCGGCATCGGCCAACCGGACGGCGAGCTCGGACGACAGGCGGGCCGCCGGCTCGGGCGGCCGGATCGAAGCCCGCACAGCATCGGTGACGCGACCGTCGTCCAGGGCCGAGGTGATCCGTTCCACCCAGCGGTCGCGCAGGGCCGTCACCCGCTGATCCAGCGAGGTGCGCAGGGCGCCCGCCATCTCCGTGCCCTCCTCGTCCAGGGAGACGGTCGAGGACGAGGCGACGATCGAGCGCAGCTCGCGCAGCGGAACATCCTTGCCGCCGGTGCGGGCCACAGAGGCGCGGTCCTTCCAGGTCGCCAGGTTGACCAGGGGGAGCAACGACTCGGCCATGGCGAGGAGGGGACCGGGGGTGACCTCAGGTGCGTGGTCCGCACGCGCCCGGGCGTTCTGCTCCTCGATGGCCTGGCGGACCGCGGGGATACCACCCCGGAGCAGCTGCTCCGCCACGGGGAGCTCTTCGGGCTTGAGGGTGGCCAGCGCGGCGTTGCGGAAGGTGCTCGATGGTGTCAGGCGACGCGGATGGTCCCGTCCACCCGACTCCCGCCCTCCGGGCCGGGTGGGCCCGGTCCGCTTCCGCTCTGGCGTTCCATCGGCGGCGGGCGCGCCGGACTCGGTCCGAGCACGCGAGCGGGTGTCGCGGCGCTGTCCGCGGTCGGCGCCCTCGGGGCGGGTCCGGCGATCGGCGGGCCGGCGGGCTTCGCCACGCGGGCCTTCAGAGCCCTTGTCGCGTCGTCGCTTGGATGCCGACGCCAGCACCACGTTCACGTCAGGGCCGCGCTGAGGGGTCCCCAGTACCTCGATTCTCTGGTCGGTGCGAACGTCACCCTTGGCCTTGGGGGGAAGCAGTGCGGTGACCGTGGTGCCGTCCAGGGAGGTCTCGACCTCGGCGCGGAGCACGGTGCCCACCCCTGCACCCTCTGGGACCAGGACCGCCTCGACGGTTCCACGCGGCTGCTTGGCCCCGACGGCTCGCCAGGTCCAGGTGGAGTCCCCGGTCTGGCTGGTCAGTTCGACTTCGATGCGATGGGCCATACCGGGCGACAGGCTAGTGCTGCGGTGGCCGGGCCGGGGAAAAGTTGTCCGGCCAAGGGGACCTCGGGCTGGGACCTAAGAAGGCACTAAGAACCCCCTGAGATGCGTGTTCGTCGCCGTACCCCGCCATACGATGGCAGCCGAGCGACGTCCGTCCGGTCACGGCGGCCACAACATCCGGCGGGATCCTTCGTCCGAGGAGGCGTGTGATGGAACAGTCCGACAGCGACGGTGACGCGACCGAGGGGCCGAGCGTCTCCTCTGACGCGCCGACCACGCCCGTGCCGCTCGCTCCGGCCGCCACCGAAGCGACCCGGGAGATCCCGGTGGCGCCCCCGACCCCCACCCAGCCGGTGCCCACCGTGGCGCCGGCGTCCAACGCGCCCTTTCTGCCTCTTGGATGGCAGGAGCAGGCCGACGCCCCCGGCTCCCCGGCTCCTGACTCCGGGTCCGTCGACCACGGCACCCAGGAGGGCTTCCACGCCACACCCCGCGCCTCGGCCGCCCCAGTCGTCCCTGTCTGGGGCCCGGTCTCCCCGCCCGCGGCGGCATCGGACAGCGACCGCTCGAGCAAGCGTCGCTCACCGGGTTGGATGTGGGCCACCATCATCGTCGGCGCCGTGCTGGTCGGCGCCCTCATCGGCGGTGGCATCGTGGCGGCGTCGAATCACAGTGCCGGTTCCACCACCGTGAAGGAGATCTCGGCCGGGCCCGCCCTCCTCAACGGGACCACCAACATCGAGGCGGTCATCGCCAAGGTGCTTCCTGCCGTCGTGTCGATCGATGCCAAGTCACCCGTACCGGCCTCGCAATCGTTCTTTGGTGGCGGATCGACGGGCGGCACCCAGGAGGACCAGGGCACCGGCATGATCATCACCTCCAACGGCGAGGTGATCACCAACAACCACGTCATCTCCGGTGCGACCACCATCACGGTGACGTTGTTCGGCAAGGTGACGGCCATGCCGGCAACGCTGATCGAGACCGATCCCACCAACGACGTCGCCCTGTTGCAGATCACCGGGGCATCGAACCTGCCGACCGTGTCGTACGGGAACTCGGACCATGTACAGGTGGGCGACGCGGTGGTGGCCATCGGCAACGCCCTCGGTCTCCAGGCGGGATCGCCCACGGTGACCCAGGGAATTATCTCCGCCACCGGCCGTACGGTGCAGGCCGGCGACTCGTCCGGCAACGCCACCGAGACCCTCACCAACATGTTCCAGACCGATGCAGCCATCAACCCGGGGAACTCCGGCGGGCCGCTGGTGGACAGCTCGGGCAAGGTCATCGGCATGAACACCGCCGTGGCCGCCAACTCGACCGGCACCTCGCAGGCCCAGAACATCGGATTTGCCATCCCGTCGAACAAGATCAGCCAGTTGCTGCCCGCTCTGCGCAACAAGTCGATCAGCTCCCAACCAAAATCGGGCAGCGCCTTTCTGGGGGTGTCGTTGGAGACCCTGACCCCGCAGCTGCGGAGCCAGTACAACTTCGTGCCCACCCAGGGGGCCGTGGTCCTTTCGGTGCAGAGCGGATCGCCCGCCGATGTGGCCGGGTTGCAGCAGGGTGACGTGATCACCTCCTTCGACGGCAAGGCGGTGAGCAGCGCCGACCAGCTGGCCGCGGCCGTGCAGAGCGACAAGCCGGGCAAGAGCGTCAAGATCGTGCTCTACCGGGGCCAGGCCCAGATGACCGTGACCGCGACCCTGAGCTCGAACGGCCAAGCGCAACCCCAGACCACCGGCTGAGTCGCACGCTCGTCCCCGAGCCATGGTGCGCCGCTTCGGCCGTTTCCTCTACGGTGGGTGAATCACAAACGCAGTTGATCACCCCATGCTGGGCGATCCCGGCCCATGAATGAGCGCATTCCTGACGCTCCCACGGGTGCGAGCTGGATCGCCGAGCTCGGGGCGCCTCGGGCCGAGCCGGACCGCGACGGCTCGCCGCCCGACGAGGAGACGCTGGCCCGGATCCTCGAGACCGCGACCACCGTTCCCGATCATGGGGGCTTGCGACCGTGGCGCTTCGCCCTCGTCACCGGGGCCGGGCGGGACCGGTTCGCGGAGGCACTGGTGGAGGGGTTGCATCAGATGCGCGGCCCGGATCTCCCCGAGGCCGTTGTCAGCAAGATGCGGTCCAAGGCCTATGCCGCTCCCTGCGCCATCGTCCTGATCGCATCGCCTCGGCTCGAATCGAACGTGCCAGAGTGGGAGCAGGTGGCGTCGGCGTCGTGCACCGGATACGCCATGGTGTTGGCGGCCACGTCACTAGGACTCGGGGCCGTGTGGAAGAGCGCGGCGGTGTTGGAGGCCGATCCGGTACGGGCTCTGTTCGCCCTGGCCGATCACGAACGCCTGCTCGGGTGGGTCAATCTGGGCCCGCCGGCCGCGATGGGGCGGAAGAAGGCCCCCGATCCCGGAGCGACCGGTCTCGGGGGACTGGTCACCGTGATCGCCGCGGACGATCGACCCTTCCGCCCGTAGGGGGCACGTCACGGCCGCGGCTGGGAGGATGGCCCGATGAAAGCGGAACCTGCTCTGGACGAAGCCGGGCTGAAGGCTCGCGCCGTGGTGGAGACGATGACCGACGGCGAGAAGCTCTGGTGCCTGGACGGCGACGCCCCGTTCTGGGCCGGCCTCACCTACCTCGGGGAGGGGGGCTATCACAAGAGCCCGTTTCGAGCCGCCGAGATCGAACGGCTCGGACTGGCCGGCTTCTCGTTCTCCGACGGCCCGCGGGGCGTGGTCATCGACCAGGCCACCTGCTTCCCCGTCAGCATGGCTCGGGGAGCCACCTGGGACGTCGGCCTCGAGGAGCGCATCGGCGCCGCCATCGGGCAGGAGTTGCGAGCGGTGGGTGCGGATCTGTTCGGGGGGGTGTGCGTGAACATCCTCCGCCATCCGGCGTGGGGGAGGGCCCAGGAGACCTACGGGGAGGACCCCCACCACGTGGGCGAGATGGGGGCCGCCCTCACCCGCGGCGTGCAGCGCCACGCCATGGCCTGTGTCAAGCACTTTGCCTGCAACTCGATGGAGAATGCCCGCTTCCAGGTTGACATCGCGGTGGACGAGGTTGCCCTCCACGAGGTCTTCCTCCCGCACTTCCGGCGCATCGTCGACGAGGGGGTGGCGGCGGTGATGAGCGCCTACATCCGGGTGAACGGCGAGTGGTGCGGCGACAGTCGGGCCCTCCTGCACGATGTGCTGCGGGGCGAGTGGGGCTTCGAAGGCTTTGTGATTAGCGACTGGATCTTCGGCATACGGGATGCGGGCCGATCGTTGCACGCCGGCCTCGACGTGGAGATGCCCTACCGGATGATCCGAGCGGGCCACCTCGCCAGTGCCCTCGACGCCGGCGAGGCGTCGTGGGCCGAGGTGGACGGGGCCGTCGAGCGGGTGATCGCCACCCGCCTGCGCTTTGACGACGTCCTCAGCGCACCTGCTCCGGGCCGGGAGGTGCTCGCCGGCACCGCCCACCGGGCCCTGGCCAGAGAGGCGGCGGCCAAGTCGGTCGTGCTCCTGCGCAATGAGCCGGTCGGCGACGCGCCCCTGTTGCCGCTGGACGCCTCCGCGGGGAGCACCATCGCCCTCCTCGGGAAGCTCGGCACCGCCGTCAACCTGGGGGACGGCGGATCGAGCGACGTGTGGGCCCCCGAGGTGGTCACCGTGGCGGACGGGCTGCGATCGGCGCTGACCCGGGGCCGGCTGACCATCGATGACGGGAACGACCCGGCGAGCGCGGCCGCACTGGCCGCCGCCTCGGATGTCGCCGTGGTGGTCGTGGGGTACACGCGAGGGGACGAAGGCGAGTTCATCGGTGACGCCGGGACGGCCCATCTCGGTGGTCTGTTCCCCGGCCAGGACGACCCGGCCCTGGCCGCGCGATTTGCGGCCCAGATCGAATCCGAGCGATTGATCGAGGCGCCCGCTCACGTCGGCCCCCGAGCGGACGGCGGTGGCTTCGCCGTCGGGGGCGATCGGGCGTCGCTGCGCCTCCATGATGACGACGTCTCACTCATCCGGGCTGTGGCCGCCGTCAACCCGCGCACGGTGGTGGCCGTGGTTGCCGGGAGCGCAGTGGTGATCTCGGAGTGGGACGCCGATGTCCCGGCCATCGTGCAATCGTGGTATTCCGGCATGGAGGGCGGCAGCGGGCTCGCCGACGTGCTGTTCGGCCGCGCCGATGCCAGTGGGCGGCTCCCCTTCTCGGTGCCGACATCCGAGTCCGACCTCCCGCCTTTCGAATCCCAGGCCGAATCGTTCGTCTACGACGCCTGGCACGGGTACTGGCACCTGGAGCGCCAGGGAACCGTCCCTGCCTACCCGTTTGGATTCGGCCTGAGCTACACCCGGTTCGACCTCGAGGGAGCCGAGGCCGAGGTGGCCGGGGACAGGGTCCGGGTCGGGGCGACCGTGCGCAACGTCGGTGATCGCCGGGGCAGCGATGTCCTGCAGGTCTACGCACACCGACGGGGCTCGACACGTCCGGCCCGGCTGGCGACCTTCGCCCGGGTGGAACTGGATCCCGGCGAGACGTCCGTCGTGGAGATCACGATCGGGCGCTCGGCGCTGGCCGAGCGCGACGTCGAGTCCCACTCGATGATGGTGCGCCCGGGTCACTATGACCTGCGCGTGGCCCACCACGCCACCGATCCGGGGATCGGGCTGACCGTGGACATCCACCACGAGACCCGGTTGTAGGACGGTCGGGCCGCCTCTACCTACTGACGATCAGCCGGACGGCGCTGTCGAAGAAGGCCTGGGTCCGCAGGTGACCGTGACGCTCGTCCCACCGTCCCGAGCCCAGATCGGCGGCCAGCGATTCGACCGCCCGTCGTTCGGCGGCACGGTCGACGAGGGTCCAGGCCGACTGCGATCGGCGCACCTCCGGGTCGAGGAAGGCCTCGGGACGGCCGTAGAAGGCCTCGGTGAAACCGTCGGGGCAGTCGAAGGGAACAGCCACCGGGTGGACGGTGGTCCCGCCACCCAGAGCCTCGACCAGGGTGGCGATGGTCGGATACCGGCGTGACTCGATCTCGATGAGATCCGGGGCGTAGTCCACCAGCCACAGTCGGTCGAGTGCCCCGGGTTCGAAAGTGAGGATGACAACCGGCCCGGTGGTCACCCGGCGCATCTCGGCAATGCCGGCCACCGGGTCGGGCCATTGGTGGATGGTCACCGTGGCCATGGCCGCATCGACGGCATCGTCGGTGAAGGGGAGCGCTCCGGCCACTGCCCTGAGGGCGGGGGAGCGGTCGGCTCCCCGTTGGGCGAGCATGGCTTCGGAGGGCTCGACGGCGACGACGGCCCGGTCCGTCGGTTCGTACGAGCCGGCGCCGGCGCCCACGTTGAGGACGGTGTGTGCCGGCCCCAAGGCGGCGTGGATCAGGGCGGCGATGCTCGGATCCGTCCGGCGCTGTCGGGCGTAGCCCTTCCCGAATCGGGCGTAGTCAACGTCGCCCGCCGGTTGGGTCAATATCCCCACCGGGCCAGAGGAGGGCCTAAGCCCGCCTCTGCGGCACAGTGGCCACAGAGATCCATCCGACTGGCACCCGGTCGGTCGGAGGCGGCCACCCGGCGCCACCCGTAGCGGCGGGCCTCTTCGAGGCAGGCCGACTCCGACCACCGCGGCGTGGTCCGGGTTCCGCACTTCCCGCAGGTACGAAAGAACGCCTCGTCGTCGTAGAGATCGTCGAATCTCAGATCGTCGTGTTCGTGGTCCATGGTGGCAACTCCACTCTGGAGAATACCGCCGTCGGCCGTGGGCTCACGAGCTCCTCATAGGATGAGGTGACATTGCCGGCGTCGTGCCTGCGGGACCAAATTCGTCTGGTTTCGCTCGGTTGCTTTTCCACAGGGGAGGAGCTGTATGGCTGGAGCAGTCGATCGGAACGCGGGGATCATCGCCGAATTTCGGGCCCATGCGGGCAGGGTCGGGGGCCCGTTCGAGGGGGCGCCACTCCTGTTGTTGACAACGACCGGTGCGCGGTCTGGAAAAGTGCGAGTGAACCCGGTGATGTACCTGGCTCTGGACGACCGACTCTACGTGTTCGGATCCAAAAGCGGCGCTCCGACCAATCCCGATTGGTATCACAACCTGGTGGCCCACCCGTCGGCCTCGGTCGAGGTCGGAACCGAAGCCTACGAGGTGACGGCCGCGGTGCTCGAAGGCGGAGAGCGGGACCGGGTGTTCGCCGAACAGGCCCGCCTCTATCCGGCGTTCGCCGAATACCAGGCCGGTACCGAGCGAACCATCCCGGTGGCACTCGATCGTCGGTAGCCCGTACGCCGACTCGGTCCACCGGCCCTCGCCGCCACGGGGCCTGAGGAACGGTCTCGAAGCAGTAATATAGTCACCGTGACGAAATCACCCGATACACAACGGTGCGGCTGGTGTCACCGTCCCTTCGATCAATTGCCAGGGGCGGGGAGGCCCAGACTCTTCTGCAGCCGTTCGCACAGACAGCGGGCGTACGAAGCCCGCCGCCGAGCGGACTCGTTGAAGATTCCCGCCGGACAGGTCATCGTCAGCGAAGTGGATCTGCGGTCCTTGCACGATCGGCTGTATCGACTCGAATCGGCTGTCGAAGATGTTCGCGCCGACCTCAGTGACCACTCGGGAGCAAAGGCCTACCGGGAGGCATTCGACCACCTCTACGACTCGGCAAAAGACCTGGTCGGAATGGTTGTGGAGCCGGTCCGGGAGTAGGTTTTCATCTCCCACGAACCGCCGATAATGTATATTATGTCAGGTCGAGCAGGCGTGAATCCGGGTCAGGTCTGCATCCGGAGTCTCTAGCTTTCCCCTCCCGGTGTAGCGCCCGCCGTACGGCGTCAGCTCAGCCAAGGCAGGACCTTCTGGCTGGTTGGCGGGCGCCCTGAGTCGGGAGATGGCCTAAACGGCCCGAAGGAGTCGATAGTCGGCGTCAGACCAGTCCACGTCACAGGTCCGGCACCGCCAGCTGGTTCCACGGCTGGACATGTGGGCCGATCGAACGATCAGCTTCGGCACCTCCTCCGATCCACAACTGGGACAGATTCGAAACGCCTCAGATTCGCTCATGGCCGACCTCCGACTCGGTGGCTGTCTCCTGTGTCATCGACAGTACTGCGGCGATCTTGAGCTGGCTGGTCGCCCCCGGGACGCCTTGGAGCCGGCTTTGGGCCGTCAATGGGCTCGTTTCGCCAGACATTCCTCTCCCCCAGGGGGCTGGTGGGCGGCCCGGTGAACACTGATTTGTGGGCAGACGTTGGGGTCGGAGGGTGTGGCGTCCGTGTCCCCTGGCGATCTGTTTGCGAGGATTCCTTGGTGCCGCCGGGTTCGGGACCACATGAGGTTGACGACGAGCTCACCCGTGATGGGGAGACGGCGTGGTCGTTTGCAATGCTGCTGGAGCCGTCCGACCTCCCCGGCCAAGGCTGGAGAATCACCGAAGAGCGCTCGTGGCCTACCGGTCAGCTCGATCCGGCGAGCGACAAGAGCCGGCGGGCACTGGAGTTCGGGGGCGTGACCGCCTGGCGGTCGTTCGAAGATGCGGAATCATCGAGGTCCGCCTGGGTAGAGGTCGTGCCGTACGCGACAAGTGTTGGCCGCCACGCTGGATGAGCACGACGGCGACACGTTTCGTGAGCACGAGT
>JADMIJ010000155.1 GCA_015478655.1 Acidimicrobiales bacterium
TCAGTGCACAAGCCGGAGCGCCGCCGGCTCGGCCACCGGGATGTCGGTGCTCGTGCCCCACTGCACGCTCGGCCCGCCGTAGATGTACCAGCGCCCTGCGGCGGGACGGTAGACCGCGAAGTCGGTCCGCCCGACGACGGTGTACGCCCCGGGCACCGGGATGTCACCGCTCGTGCCCCACTGGACGCTCGGCTGGCCGTAGATGTAGAGGCGACCCTCACTGGGGCGGTACACCGCGATGTCGGTGATCCCGTCGCCGTTGTAGTCGGCGGGGACCGGGATGTCGCCCGCCGTGCCCCACTGGACGCTCGGCTGACCACTGATGTACCAGCGGCCCTCGGAGGGACGGTAGACCGCGATGTCGGCCCGCCCGACGACGGTGTATGCCCCGGGCACCGGGATGTCACCCGCCGTGCCCCACTGGACACTGGCCTGTCCACTGATGTACCAGCGGCCCTCGGCGGGGCGGTAGACCGCGATGTCGGTCCGGCCGTCCCCGGTGTAGTCGGCGGGGACCGGGATGTCACTGCTCGTGCCCCACTGGACACTGGCCTGTCCACTGATGTACCAGCGGCCCTCAGCGGGACGGTAGATCGCGATGTCGGTCCGGCCGTCCCCGGTGTAGTCGGCGGGCACCGGGATGTCGGTGCTCGTGCCCCACTGGACACTGGCCTGTCCACCGATGTACCAGCGGCCCTCACTCGGGCGGTAGACCGCGATGTCGGTGATCCCGTCGCCGTCGAAGTCGGCCGCGACGAAGGACCGCGCCACCGCTATTGTGTTGATCTGCGTGTTGTTGGCACAGCTGTCGCCGTGCGCGTTGTAGGCGCACACATCGTAGGTGTAGGTGGTCGACGGCTGCAGGCCGGAGTCCGTGGCGGTCGTCGCGCTGGCCCCGAGCGTCTGGATCAGGGTCCAGGTCCCGCCGCTCACCCAGCGGTACAGGTGGTAGCCGGTCGCCTGCGTCGAGTTGTCCGTCCAGCTCAGGGTCACCGAGCTTGCCGTCGAGGTGGCGGTCACGTTCGAGGGAGGCGGGGTGAGGGTGGTGGCTGTGACATAGCTGGCGCAGGTCTCGCCGACCCCGTTGTAGGCGCACACGTTCAGCGTGTAGCCCGTGTCAGGCGTCAAGCCAGTGTCGGCGTAGGACTGGCTGTTGGCAGGCAGCGTGGCCGTGATTACCCAGGCCGAGCCCGTCCACATGTAGATGTGGTAGCCGTCCTCATTGTTCGCGTTATCCGTCCAGGTGAGTTGGATCTGCGTCGAGCTGATCACGGACGCGGCGAGGCCGCTGGGGGCGGCGGGGGCCGAAGGTGTCCCGGTCGCAACCTGCGTGTTGTTGGCACAGCTGTCGCCGTGCGCGTTGTAGGCGCACACATCGTAGGTGTAGGTGGTCGACGGCTGCAGGCCGGAGTCCGTGGCGGTCGTCGCGCTGGCCCCGAGCGTCTGGATCAGGGTCCAGGTCCCGCCGCTCACCCAGCGGTACAGGTGGTAGCCGGTCGCCTGCGTCGAGTTGTCCGTCCAGCTCAGGGTCACCGAGCTTGCCGTCGAGGTGGCGGTCACGTTCGAGGGAGGCGGGGTGAGGGTGGTGGCTGTGACATAGCTGGCGCAGGTCTCGCCGACCCCGTTGTAGGCGCACACGTTCAGCGTGTAGCCCGTGTCAGGCGTCAAGCCAGTGTCGGCGTAGGACTGGCTGTTGGCAGGCAGCGTGGCCGTGATTACCCAGGCCGAGCCCGTCCACATGTAGATGTGGTAGCCGTCCTCATTGTTCGCGTTATCCGTCCAGGTGAGTTGGATCTGCGTCGAGCTGATCACGGACGCGGCGAGGCCGCTGGGGGCGGCGGGGGCCGTGCCGTGCAACTCGACGCGCATCGATCGAGCGCGGTCATTCCACCCTGCGCTGGTGAGATTAGATGTGTCGCTGTCGAAGTAACCGGGTGTGCCGCTGAGACCCGTTCCATCGAAGAGCGTCACGTGATATGCGCCACCGGCATCCCGCAGCGAGCTGACGTTCTGGGAGAGGCCGTAAGAGCTCAAGTCTGGATATACACCGACCCCGAATGTGTGGCAGCTGCCGCCGTAGTTGGCGTCGACGTAGAGTGTGACGCCGCCGCCTGAGGAGCATGTGCCGCCCCCAGGCACGATCTTGAAGCTGTAGTAGGTCCACGGCCCGACGGGATTCGCGGTCCGCACGCCCCAATAGAGCGTCAGGTTGTCGTGCCCCGTGATCGTCTGCGTCGTCGACGTGCCCCCGATCCCGGTGTCGATGATGTTGTTGCCGTAGGGGTCGTCGAAGTTCGTGTCCGCCCGGACGCGGAACGTCCAGCCATTGTGGCTGCATGCAACCGAGTTCCAGCTGAAGTTGATCGTTTCGGAACCCAGGGTCTGCCCGTTCGAGGGCGAACTGAGTTGTGGGGCTGTGCAAGAGGTACCGCCTCCTGGACCGTTCGTCGAGGTGATCTGGGTGCCGTAGTACTGATTCCGAATGGAGTCTGACTCCGGATTGAAGGATTGGCCTTCAAGCGTGTGAAGTCCATTGAAGGGCACCGGCGGGTAAGGCGATGCAGACGGCTGGTTGTAGCGGTCGTCTAGGCTTAGGTGTATCCACGAAGTGCTGCGGATGCCGAGTTGATCGCCGCGCGAAACCTGCGCCCCTACTCCCACGGAATACGACGCGAAGTGGCACACGTTCAGGTTCAGGTTGTCCTGTGTCCGTATGCCAAGGCAGCCCGGAGCAGAGTCTTCCCAAGCAATCGTCCCTGGCATTGGCGCGAGGACGCGAGTGTCGCTCGTCGATGGTGACAAATCGAACCCGTACTTCTGGTTCCCGCAATGGTCTGAAGACCAGCCGATGACACATGGCTCGCCCGGCAGCGGGTCGTTGTACCCATGCACCACCGTGACCGTGACACCGGAGGCTACCGGCGCTTTCAGCGATACGTCGGCGGACAGTACGACGGGCACCGACGCGACCGGGAGTACCGTCAGGGACATCGCCAGCAGCGAGGATGCGGATGTGGCCACCACGAACCGGCGAATCCTACTCGTCATGTTGGAGTCTCCCGTAGTTCGGTGGCCGGGCGCGATCGCCGCGCCGCGATGTGGTCACCGCAGGCAGATCCTCGGTTGCCGTTGAGATCGACGAGTGAGGTCAACCAACCTGTCGCGTCGAACGTGAGCGCGATCTGGTCGATCCTCGTCAGGAGCCATCCGTACGGCTCGTGGAGGTGAGCGCGTCGACTCCGACAGGCACCTGGTACGTGACTCCGTCGGGCGCCAGCGCGTGAAGGACGACAAGCCCATCCTCTTGGACGACGTCGGCCCCGCCGGATGTCGCGCGACTCGCGCGCCGAGCGTCCATGACCAGCCGTACCGATACGGACCGTCCGCGGCCCCGAGCACGCGTGCGTCGACCGCGGCGGATTCTCGACCCGAGCGCCGAGCGTGCGTTGATCTGTGGGGACGACCTGCGAGGGAGGGCGGCGTGCCGAGGCGGAGGCGCAGAAGGGGTCGCGGTCGGCGCGCCGAGGACGATCCGCTCGGGCAACTTGCCCACCGGTGGGAGTGCCCCGGTCGCCGGTGCCAGAAGTGCGCGCCGCGACACTGCCCGCACCCCTCTCTGCCGCGAGTTGCTCCGGTGCCACAGCGATCCACCGAGCGAATCGTCCCAAAGCCATCCGCGGTCTGTTTCCCCCATCTCTGCGTGTCGATGTACGTGCCATCAAAGGCGCGCGTGCGGCGGTCGAGTTCCCACGACACAGTAACAGGGGCGATGCGATAGGGGTTGACCGTCGACCTGCATGATTGGGGCAGGGTGTGCCGACAGCGCGCCTCCCGATAGGGCGGGCCGGGGATCGCTGCCGCGAGCTCCTCCGCGAGCCACGGCCGCTCGACCACAAGACCGCGCGCGATAGATCACAGCCTGGGTTTGTCATCGAGGCATCGCGACCGCACTGCCCAGCCACGAAGACCGCCGGCCGGGACGGCGGCCCTTCCCCCGATGCGTGCCGGATCGCCGTGAACGCACCGGGTACGCCCCAAGGGTCCGGTTCAGTGCACAAGCCGGAGCGCCGCCGGCTCGGCCACGGGGATGTCGGTGCTCGTGCCCCACTGCACGCTCGGCCCGCCGTAGATGTACCAGC
>JADMIJ010000031.1 GCA_015478655.1 Acidimicrobiales bacterium
CGTTCGGTGGCGTCAGACCGCCTGTTGGTGCTCAATCAACGTGGCGCTCAACAGGGGTGCGAGGCGGAGGCCCACAGCCGAGCGCAAAAGCTGGTACTCGATTGCCCTTGGCAATCTCTGTTTTGTCCTTGGGGACTCGGTGTACGACCTATACCAGTTCGTTCTACATCGACCTACGCCATTCCCCTCTGCGGCCGACGCACTGTATCTCGCCGGCTATCCATTTCTCATCGTGGGCGTTGTGCGGCTCTCTCGAGGTCACTCCCGCTGGAGTGACACCCGCGAGAGTTATGCGGATGCGGCCATCATTACTTGTGGCGCTCTCGCACTGAGCTGGCACTTTCTGATGACTTCCTATGCGCACAATGCATCGTCCACCACATTCGGCAAATTCATTGCCCTTCTGTATCCGGTCATGGACCTTGGTCTGCTGTACATCGTGGTTCGTGGCTTGCTGTTTCGACGCAACAAGAGCTTGCCGCTAAGACTGCTGGCTGCGGCCATGGGCATCATGCTTGTTGCCGACTTTCTCTATGACGTCTTGAGTCTCCATAACGCTTACTCCGTAGGTAGTCCCGTCGATTCCGGTTGGCTCATCAGCTACACCCTTGTTGGTACAGCTGCATTGTGCCCGGCGGCTGTCGGGTCTTCGTCAGCCAAGGAGCACGGGAGAAGTGAAGCGGCTTGGAGGTTGCCGGTCGTGGCCCTGGCGGGATTCGTGCCGCCGGCGATCCTGTTTGTGGCTGCCCTGCTTGGAACCAACACCGACGTGGCGGCACTATCCCTGATCTCGGTCATCGTTTTTGCACTCATTGTTGTCCGTATGCGCTGGATGTTTCAGAGGATTGCGTACCAGAATCACAAACTGGCAGGCGAGGTCGCGACGAGGAAGTCGCTCGAAGTCGAGCTCCGCTATCAAGCACTTCACGACACGGTTACCGGATTGGGCAACCGGGTGCTCTTTTACGATCGGCTTGAACACGCCTTGACTACCTTGGGCCGATCCGGCGACTCCATTGCTCTTTGCTTCTGTGACCTTGACCGGTTCAAGACCATCAATGACAGTCGCGGGCATCTCGTCGGCGACCAGACGTTGGTAGCCGCGGGGAAGCGATTGCAGGCCGCCGTTCGGCCTGGCGATACCGTCGCACGATTCGGAGGGGACGAGTTCGCGGTGTTACTGGAGGGCATCGACGATCCCGACACAGCTACAGCTATTGCTGAGCGGATCGTGTCGAGTCTTCGCCAACCCCTCACCATCGACGGGCACCCCATCCTTTTGTCGGCCAGTGTAGGGGTCACCGTCGCCCATCCCGGATCTACGACGGAACGGCTTTTGAGTCAGGCAGACTCGGCCATGTACGAGGCAAAGGTCGCAGGAAAGAACCAGTTCAAGGTGTTTGAGGAGGAAACCCATACCCACAGTCCCGTCTGAATCTTGAGGACTCTGTGGACCTGGTGTCAGCGGAGAAGGGTCTCGCGCTGAACGAAGAATCTGCCTCGACGCCCACGATCAAGCAGCCGACTCAGCCCGTCGAACAGCGCTCGACCGCTGGGCGAACTGCCGGCCGGAGCACCTGACGACGGAGTACTGCAACCTCGTGGCGGAGCCCAGACCTCAATGGCCAACTCGTCGAGTGTCACTGCGGCTGAGGGGCAACAAATCGAGGATCCGGATGAATGCAAGGTAGAGAAGCGACAGGGGTCCGGAGGAAAGCGAGATAGAAGAACGAGAGGGCCACGGACTGTCTCCCATCCAACCTTTTGTCGTTACAAACAACCGAATTCTGTCTCGTACCCCCCCGATCCTCACGTACCTAACCGGTACTGCCTGGCGCCCGCAGTCTGAAGGCGGACCAGGTCAGACAGCGCCGCCCCGGCGGCTCTCGACGGTGACCCCGACCGCGGCCGAGACGATGAGGGCCGCGGCCAGGGGGGCCATCCACAGCCCGAACACGAAGGTCAGCGCAGCGAACATGGCCCCCATGCCGAGGATGAACGGCCAAATGCTCGAGCCGGGGAAGGAGTCGACGGCCCCTGCCCCTTCGGCGATCGACCCTTCCGGATCGTCATCCAGCCGGGGCTTCATCTTGTACGACCACCAGAGATAGTACGAGCCTGGCAGCAGCCCGAGCAGGGCGGACCCCATGAGCAGCAGGAACCCGGCGTCTTCATAGCTGGTGAACCAGTAGACGACACCGATGACGGCGAAGAAGATCCCTGTTCCGGCCAGGAAGACGGCACTGATTCTCATGAGTCGGCTCCGACCATGTCCGCGTCGTCCGGAGGTCCGGCCGGGGATTTGGCCGCGTGGGTGACCAGCGTCCGGTGCTCGGGGTGGTTGTAGTCCCAGGTGGGCCGTTCCGAGCGGATGGGCGGGAGGTGGGTGTAGTTGTGGTGGGGCGGCGGCGAGGAGGTGAACCACTCGAGGCCGTGCCCGTCCCACGGGTTGTCACCGGCCGGCACCGGCTTCCGCCATGAGGTGTAGAGGTTGACCAGAAAGAACAGGAACGAGGCCCCGATGACGAAGGAGCCCACCGTCGAGATCACGTTGAGACCGGTCCAGCCGTTGTCGGGCCGGTAGTCCGCCACCCGCCGGGGCATGCCGTACAGGCCGACCAGGTACTGGGGCATGAAGGTGAGCCAGAACCCGATGAACAGCCCCCAGAAGTGCAGTTTGCCGAGGCGGTCGCTCAGCATGCGCCCGAACATCTTGGGATACCAGAAGTAGAACCCGGCAAAGCCGGCGAACACGCTGGTGCCGATCAGCACCTGGTGGAAGTGGGCCACCACGAAGTAGGTGTCGTGGGTCATGAAGTCGACCGGGGGCGAGGCCAACAGGATCCCGGTGACCCCACCCATGAGGAAGGCGAACAGGAACCCGATGGAGAACAGCATCGGGGTCTGGAAGCTGAGTTGGCCACCCCACATGGTCCCGATCCAGTTGAAGAACTTGATGCCGGTGGGCACGGCGATGAGGTACGAGAGCAGCGAGAAGAACGGGAGGAGCACCACCCCGGTGGTGAACATGTGGTGGGCCCACACCCCGGTGGACAGGGCGGCGATCGACATGGTGGCGAAGACCATGCCCTTGTAGCCGAACAGCGGCTTGCGGGAGAAGACCGGGATGATGTCGGTGACCATGCCGAAGTAGGGCAGGGCCAGGATGTACACCTCGGGATGCCCGAAGAACCAGAACAGGTGCTGCCAGAGCACGGGCACACCGCCCCCCTGCACGGTGAAGATGTGGGTCCCGAAGTGACGGTCGGAGAACAGCATGACCACGGCGCCGAACAGGACGGGAAAGGCGATGAGGATGAGGATGCCGGTGACCAGCATGTTCCACGAGAAGATGGGGATGCGGAACATGGTCATCCCCGGCGCCCGCAGGTAGAAGATGGTGGCGGCCAGGTTCACACCGGTGAAGATGGCGGAGAACCCGGTGAGGCCCAGTGCCATGAGCCAGAGGTCGGCCCCGGCCCCGGGGGAGTTGATGGCGTTGGACAAGGGAGCGTAGGCCACCCAGCCGTAGCTGGCCGCCCCGCCGGCCACCAGGAAGCCAGACATCATGGTGATCGAGCCACCCAGGTACAGCCAGTAGGAGAGGGCGTTCAACCGGGGGAAGGCCATGTCGGGGGCCCCGACCTGCAGCGGGACGATGTAGTTGGCCAGGCCGCCGAAGGCGAAGGGCCCGGCGAACAGGTACAGCATGAGGCTGCCGTGCATGGTGAACAGCTCGTTGTAGGTCTGGAAGGACAGCAGCGACGAGGTCGGGTTGGCCAGCTGGGCCCGCATGACCAGGGCCATGATGCCGGCGATGAAGAACAGCACCAGCGAGGTGATCATGTAGCTCTTGCCGATGACCTTGTGGTCGGTCGAGGTCAGCCAGTTGACGATCCCGCTGGGGCCCTCATGGTGGCCGTGGGCGCTGTCCTGGCGACCTGTCCCCGGCGCGTGCCCGTCGGGGCCGGCGGGCGCCTCTGGGCCGACGAGGTCTGGGTGTTCAGTGGTGGTCGTCATGCGGATCCCTTTGCCGGAGCGGGCGACGGACTGGCATTTGCCGGGGTCGGGTGGGTGGCGATGGGCGGGTTGTTCGACGCTGAGGAGCCCGAGCGCTGCAGGGTGTTGCCCTTTCGCACCTCGTTGCTGGCCCACACCGAGAAGGCCGGCGGTGTGACCGCCTTCACGCTGAACAGCATCTCGGAGTGGTACAGGCCGCAGATCTGGGTGCACTGGCCGTTGTAGGTGCCGGGGTGCAGCACGGTGAGGTCGAAGAGGTTGGTCACCCCGGGAAGGGCGTAGCGGCTGAAGTTGAAGTCCCGGACATAGAAGCCGTGGACGACATCGTCGGACACCAGGGTGATCTGCACCGTTTGGCCGGCGGGCACCACCATCTGGGGGCCGTGGTTGTTGGGCCCCGCGGTGGTCTCACCGGCGATGCCGACGTTGAGCCCGGTGTAGTCGAACCGCCATCCCCACTGGAAGGCGGTCACCCGGATGTCGACGACCGGCTTGCCGGTGGAGCCGAGCGTGGCATTGACGGGAACGGTGGCGTCCACGTTGTTCTCGGTGAGCACCGTGTAGACGAACAGCACCGCCACGATGAGGATGGGGATCGCCGTGTAGAGCACCTCGATGGGGATGTTCTCGTGGAACTGGCGGGGCATCTCGTCGGAGCGCCGGCGGTAGCGGACCAGGGTCCAGAGGATCAGGAGCCCGACCAGGCCGCCGACGATGATGCCGGTCGTCATCATGCCCGAGTAGAGCTTGAAGGTGTCCTGGCCCTGCTTGGTGGCGCCGCGGCTGGCGCCGTAGGTCGGGTAGAGGTTGCATCCCGATAGCAACAGAGGCGTGCCGATGGCCGCTAAGGCGGCCCATCTGGGTAGGCGGCGACGGGGGGTCCGGATCGGCGAACCCGGCGCCGACGGGGTCCCCGGTCCCGGCCGGTCATGACCCCGGGGATCGCGTCGGAAATCGGTTGTGATGCCTTTCACGGCGATGACACTAGTGGGCACGGGACCACAATTAGTAGTTCAGACCCGGCGCTCGTGGCGGACGACGAATGTCCTGTTCAGGGAGGTGGCCAGGAGTGGCACCGGCCAGGTTCAGGAAGGCCCGCCCGGGCCCTCGTCCCCCGACTCGCGCGCGGCCCACGAGAACACCCCGTGGGCCATGGTCGACGAGGCGGCGTCGGCACGCCGGGAGAACACCGTCCGGCGCGCCGCTCGGATTCCGGGGTCGTCCGGCGCGGCCAGCCAGGCCAGCTCGGCCAGGTGCCCGGCCAGGCGCATGGCGTCGTCTTCGGTGTCGCTGCGACCGGGTCCCGCGTCGCCGGCCCCGTCGCCGGCGGCGTCTATGAGGGCCAGGGCCCGGTCGGCCAGGGCCCCTGCTCCTCCGGCCAGGTCGGCCAGTTCGAGCGCCAGCGTCCGCTCCGGCGCCGGCTTGAGCGTGGCCGGGTTGCCGTCCCACCACCCTCCGTAGAGGCGCCACACCGTCCGCACGATGAACTCGGGCTCGTCGTAGACGGGCCGCAGGTAGGGGCGCTCCATCAGCCGGTCCGGAGGCTTGACGGTGTGGATGACCTCGTCGAGGCGGGCACCGCCGTTCATGAGGGCCAGGGTCTGTTCCACCAGCGACTCGAGGAGCTCCGCCGTGTCGGTGAGGGCCCGACGCACCCGGTCCTCACCGATCACCGGGTAGCCGTGGCCGGGAAGCAGCACTTCGGGCCCACCTCCCGGGGAATCGAACAGGGCCAGCATCCGACGGAGGGCGTCGGCCCACTCGAGCGGGTAGCGCTGGACCTTCTGGGGGTTGCCGGCGTTGGGCGACGCCCAGATGAACAGGTCACCGCAGCACAGCACCCGGGCGTGCGGGAACCAGGTCCAGGTGTGGTCATCGGTCTCGCCCTTGGCGTGGTGCAACTCGGCGGTCGTGCCCCCGACGGTGAGATCGAGGCGGTCGCGGTAGGTGCGGTCCGGGTAGCGGTACTCGGTGGGCCACTGCAACGACTCGATGTTGAACTGGCGCCGGTTGATGACGCCGTTGTAGCCGGCGGTGAGGATGTAGCGGTCGAAGCGGGCGGGCAGCGCCTCGTGCGCCACGACCACCGGTTCTGGCCAGCCGGCCGCCGCCGACTCTGCGGCCCACACCGGCACTCCGAAGACGTGGTCGATGTGACCGTGGGAATAGACCGCTGTGTTGAGCCGGCCCGGCGACCAGCGGCGGAGGATGTCGTGGACATCGGTCGCCATGAGGGCGCTGCCGGTATCCACCAGGATCAGCCCGTCGTCGGTGCTGACCGCCGACACATTGGCGAACGAGGGGACGAAGGCCACACCGTCGGCGACCTCGGCGAGACCGGGGGACGGGCGCAACGGGTGGATCTCGGAGGTGGAGACTTCGCCCCGCCAGAGCCGGTCGGCGATGGCCAACACGTCTTCCGACGCCTCCATCCGCGTTCTCCGACCCCGCGCTATTCGGGCGGGGTCGCGGGGTTCGCCGGAGACGACGAGGTGACCCGCCCGGCGATCCTGCCCACGCTTCGGATGGACTGCTTGACCCGGGCCTCGGCTGCAGGCCGGTGCTTGGCGGCGGCGCGCTTCCCCGACTCCGCCACCACCGCAGCGGTGCGGCCCACCCAACGGGCGGCGGCACCCGAGGAGGTCGGCCCGGTCGGGCGGGCCCGTGCGCTCCGTGGATCCGCCGGGCTTACGACCGTGGCCCGGACATCGATCACCGGGGACCCCGTGCGCTTAGAAACCACTCGGCCGCCGTCGTCGGACCGGGTGAAGGTGGCCAGGCGGATCAGCCCGATGGCGCCGAACTCGACGACGATGATGCTCTCGAGGTCGGGCCGCAGGGCGGGGATCACCGGGGCGATGGCGACGACGGCACCGGCCACTGTGATCAGGATCAGGTGCAGTCGTTGTCCACAGATCCGCATGAGGCCCAATGGTCCCCGGGCGGTGAGGGCCAGGCCGGTGAAGCCGATGGCGCCGGCAACCAGCAGACCGCCTCGGGCGACGTGAGCCGAGACGTCGACGAAGATCACCGCCACCGCCACCTCGATGGCCTGCAGGACCCAGAAGGGAAGCCACCGTGGCCGGGCGTTTGCTGGTCGCGACGGGGCGAGCGGACCTCGCCGGATCCCACTCACGGGTGCGGAGGAGGAACGGCTAGGAGGATGGGCCCGGGATCCCTTCGGCAGGGGGAGGCGCCTGAGCGACGGGCGGAGCCGCAGGCGCCGGTGGGGTCACCGCCGCCGGAGGTGCAGCCTCAACCATTGCATTCTTGCCTTTGCCGTCCTCCGCAGATCCTTCCTCGATGCCCTTCTTGAATTCCTTCTGGGCCGAGCCCAGCGAGCGGGCCAGCTTGGGGATCTGGGTGGATCCGAACAGGACGAGAACCACCACGACCAGGATGATGATGCCATCAACGCCAAAGATCTCTGCTGGGGCGAACTGCACGGTGTGTCTCCTTTGTTGACTGCGATCACCAGGTTAGACCTGTCCACTACGTCTCGCTGCGCAGCGGTCCCCTCCTATTCGACGCAGCACCGGGGATGGATGGCCGCCTCAGCCGGCCAGGAACACCCCCAGGCACAGGGCCGCCACCGAGGCCACCGCGCCGATGGCTCCCCAGACCGCCGTTCCCCGCCTGGTGGAGGACCGTTGATGGAGGAAGACGGCCACCCCGGCCACGGCCACGACGGCGATCTTGACCATCAGCACGGCCTTCCAGGCCGCTGAGGCCTGGCTCACCGTCAGCGCCCCGATGTTCCACAGGCCGGTCACCACCAGGACGGCATAGGCCGGCCACAGCAGGCGTGCGAAGGCCCGGCCCACCGTCTTCGGTGCGTCCTCTCCGAGGGTCCTGATTGTCGGCAGGAGCCCCGCCAGGGTGAACTGCCCGCCCACCCAGATGGTGGCGGCCAGGACGTGCAGGATCAGTCGGAAGCCGCCGAGGCCTCCGGCCAGCGACGGCCCGTTGGCGGCCGCATGGACACCGGCCGCATGGACGACGGCGGCGTGGACGACCGTCACCGGTGCCGTTGAGGGCGTGGGCGCGCCCGGTCAGACGTCGTCAGCTACTTGCCCGACCAGTTGGGCTTGCGCTTCTCGGCGAAGGCGATCGGGCCCTCCATGGCGTCGGCCGAGCCGAACACCTCGGGAACGGCGGCGTCGTTGAGCGCCCACCCCTCGGCATCGGGAACCTCGCCGGCCTGCTTCATCAGCCGCTTGGACACCCGCACGGCGAGGGGAGCGTTTTCGGCGATCGTGTCGGCCAGGGCCAGCGACTCGTCCATCAACCTCTCTGCGGGAACCACCCGGTTGATGAGGCCGAGCTCGAGGGCCCGCCGGGCGTCGATCGGCTCGCCGGTGAGCGCCAGCTCGAGGGCGATGGCCGGCGGGATCCGCTTGGGCAGGCGGATGAGGGCGCCGGCCCCGGCGATGAGGCCCCGCTTGACCTCGGGGATGCCGAACTTGGCCTCTTCGACGGCCACCACCAGGTCGCAGGAGAGCATGATCTCGCATCCCCCCGCCAGAGCCGATCCGTTGACGGCGGCGATGATCGGCTTGGCGAATTGGCGCTGGGCGATGCCGGCGAAGCCGCCCTTGGCCCCCATGATGTCGCCGGCCTCGCCGGCGGTGAAGGCCTTCAGGTCCATGCCGGCGCTGAACGCCTTGTCACCACTTCCGGTCACGATGACCACCCAGCAGTCGTCGTCCACCTCGAGCTCGTCGAAGGCGGCGGCGAACCCCCTGGAGACAGCACCGTTGATGGCGTTGCGGGCTTCGGGTCGGTTGATGGTCAGGATCGCGATGTGGCCCCTGCGTTCGCGAAGCACTTCAGACACGGCGGTCTCCCTCGGGTGGTCTCAGCTCGTGGCCAGACGGTAGCGCGCGGCGCCACCCTGGACGACAATCGGCGCCCCGACGAGGCCCGGGACGTCCAGGTGTCCCACCGCCTCGATGACCTCGTCATCGGCCGGGGCCACGGCCATGTGGCGGCTGTCGGGCAGACGGGCCAGCACGGGGGCTCCCGTCGGGGTGCCTTCGCCGTCGCGGATCACCGTGGCGGCGATCACCGTGGCCGAGGTCGGGGAATCGACCTCCAGGGCCACGGGGACGGCCGAGTCGTCGATCCGCGACTGGTCGACCGCCGTGTCACCGCGGCGGAACCCCCCGGGCGGGGGCGCGGACCCGTACACGCCGAGGGCGTGTTTGGTGATGAACCAGCCCAGCCCGGTGGCCATGCCCAACCTGACCCTTGACCCTCCGGTGGCGGATCCGTCGGACGAGCCCCGTAGCTCGTCGGTCACCGCGGCGATCCCGTGGGTGGTGTAGTTGTTGCCGGGGCCACCGAAGTAGGGGAGGCCGCCGGTGACCGTGAGCCCTCGGGAGTCGCCCGGCGCGATCCCCAGGGCGTCGGTGGCCAGCTCGACCGCAGATGGAAAGCACGAGTAGATGTCCAGGACCTCAATGTCGTCGATCCCGACCGCCGGCCCCCCACCGGCGGCAGCCGAGGCGGAGGCCAGGACGGCCCGACCGGCGGCGGCGATGGCCGGCGAACAGCCTGGGTCGGGGCGGGCCGTCGGGAACCGGACGTCGACAGCTTCGGCGCCGGACCAGATGAAGACGGCCCGGTCGGCCACCCCGGCCCGCCGGGCGGCGGCCAGCGAGCACACGATGAGGGCGGCTCCCTGGTCCGATCCGAGGAATGCCGTCATGCGTTTGGTGTAGGGCTCGCACACGATGCGGTTGTCCGGTGTCGGGGTGGCGATGGCCGCGGCCGTCCTGGCCTCGGGGAACCACGCGAAGGGGTTGGCCTCGGCCACCGTGGTGAACGGAGCCAGCAACTCACCCATGGCCTGGCGGTGGGCGACGGCGTCATGACCGGCGCGGGCCGCCACCACGCTCTCGAACAGGGGGTAGATGTGCACGGGTGCCATGAGACCGATGGCCGACTCCGCCGGGCCGACCCCGGGGAGGTCGTCGCCCACCACCGGATCGGGAGGGAGCCCCTCCATTCCGGGGTGGCGGGGTAACCCGGCGGCTCGCCGGGCCCGGGACGACCGGATGGCCTCGGCCCCGGCGATCACGGTGGCCGACAGGGAGCCTGCCGCGATGTCGGTGGCGGCCCGGCTGACCAGCCACTGGGGGGTGTTGCCCCCGATGGTGGTGACCTCGAGGGCGGCCGCCTCGACACCGATGCGGGCGGCCAGTTCGGTGGCCGGGGCGGGGCCGGCACGGGTCATGATGTTGACTACCGACAGCCGGTCGATGGCGTCCCGGAGGCCGGGTGCGTCGGTGAACGCGGCCTCGCACGCCCGTTCCATGAGATCGACCGCGGTCACCGGGTCGACCCGCTCGATGGACTGCCCAGAGGCGATGACCACCGGAATGCGCTCGGGATCGTGGGCGGTGGCGGTCATCGGGCAGGGTGGACACGGGCTCGTCCGGGGCGCAAGCTACCATCGCAGACCCGGCAGGCACCGGCGGCGTCGCACCGCTGGCGGCCTCCCGGCCATCCAGCACCCGCAACGGAAAGGTGGGAGCGTTGACCGCGAACGGAGACCCACCGGCAGATGGTCCCAGAGGGGGAGGGGGTCTGCCCGACCGCTTCCTGTTCGGCGTGGCCACGGCCGGATTCCAGGTCGAGGGCGGCTACAACGGACCCGGGGAGCCGGCCAACAACTGGCTGGCGTGGGAACAGGTAGGGCGAGTGGAGCCGTCCGGGAACGCGGTGGGCTTCTGGGACCGACCCGAGGAGGCGCTCGACCGCGCCGCCGCACTCGGGTGCAACAGCTTCCGACTGGGGGTGGAGTGGGCCCGGGTGCTCCCGGACGAGCGGGGTCCGGACCGGGCCGCCCTGGCCCGCTACGGCGACATCGTCAGCGGCTGTGTCGAGCGCGGCCTCGAACCACTGGTGACCCTCCACCACTTCACCCATCCGGCCTGGTTGGGTGAGGACTTCTGGCTGCGACCGGACGCGCCGGACCGCTACCGGGCGTGGGCCGAGATGGCCGTCGACGCCCTGGCTGCCTCGGTACGCCACTGGGTCACCATCAACGAGGTCAACGTGTTGGCCACCGCGTCCTGGTTGCTCGGCATGTTCCCGCCGGGTCGTTCGCTGGTGTTCGATGACGCCGCCGTCGCCGCCGACAATCTGCTGGCCGCCCATGTGCTGGGCTACGAAGTCATCCACGGGGCCCGCCCCGATGCCATCGTCACCACCAACAACGCCTGTCTGAGCCTGTACGAGTACGACCGCATGCTCACCGACCTGCTGGTGGCCCGGAGCGCCGGCGTCGACCGGGGCGAGATGGCGGCCTGGCTCGACGAGCGACGGCGCCGACACGACTCCCTGCTCCCAGCCAACAGCGCCCCCGAACGCGTGCTCCGGAGGCTCAGCGCCGCTATGTCCCCCTACCGGCACCAGCGGGGAGGCGGTGGCACCCGCGGCGGGCACGGACCCCGCCTCCCGCGGCGGGCTCTGGATGCCATCTACGACAGTCCGCACGAGCGCACGCTCGATGCCCTCGCCCTCGACTACTACGACCCGATGGCGGCCCGCCACTTCCGTGTGCCGGGTCACCGGACGGCCGGCGGCCGGAACCACCTCCCGACCCGCGAGCTGTGGGACGACGTCCCCGATCCGGCCGGACTCAGCCGCTGGCTGGGTGTCCAGCACGCCCTCGTGCCCGGGCTGCCCCTCTGGGTGGTCGAGAACGGCATGTGCAACCGGGTGGTGAACGGTCGCTCCTACATCCGCCAGGACGGATGGGACCGTCCCCGCTACCTGCGCGAGAACATCGGCGCGGTGGTGGAGGCGATCGACCAGGGCGTGCCGGTCACCGGGTACTGGCACTGGTCACTGGTCGACAACTACGAGTGGGGGTCGTTCGAGCCGCGGTTCGGGCTCCACGGCGTGGACCGCCATCGTGGCGAGCACGGGATGCGCTGGCTCGACTCCGATTCCCTGGGAGACGACTCGGCGGGCACTTATCGGGCCATCATCGCCGGCCTGCGGGCCGGCGACCGGTCCGTCCTCCGCCCGCACTGATCGGGTCCGACCCGGTCAGCCGTCGCCCGGTCAGCCGTCGTCCGGTCGACCGAGCCCGGACAGCACCTGCTCGGCCTGGGCCACGATCTGGGCGACCAGGCTGGCCGCCGGTATCAGCGTCTGGATGGCGCCCACTCCCTGGCCGGTGGGATAGCACTCGCGCTCCGGATCGATGTCGGGGGTGTCGTCCCCGCCGCCCAGGTGAAAGGCGCCGTCGTTCATGGACCGGCCGAGCTGGGCCGGAAAGGGGCTGAGCTCCGCCGGGTTCTCCTCGAAGAACGTCGTGTACTGGTTGCGCACCACGCGCATGGTCTTGCCGGAGAAGGCTCGGCTGATGGTGGTCCCGTCCTCTCTGGTCTGGATCAGTGCGTCCTTGTAACCGGCCACGCTGCGGGCCTCGGGGGTGGCGATGAACCGGGTGCCGATCCACACCCCGTCGGCGCCGAGGGCCAGCGCGGCGGCCAGGCCGCGCCCGTCGAAGATGCCACCGGCGGCCACCACCGGGATGTGGGCGCCCACCGCGTCGACGATCTGGGGAACCAACGGCATGGTGGCGACCAGGCCGGTGTGGCCTCCGGCCTCCGTGCCCTGAGCTACGACGACGTCACATCCGGCGTCGAGGGCCCGGCGGGCATGGTCGACCTTGCCGCACATGTTGACCACCAGCACACCGTGCCGGTGGCAGAGGTCCACCACCTCGGCGGGAACCCCCAATCCGGCCACGAACACCGAGGCGCCTCCTTCGATGATCTGCTCGACCTGTGCGACCAGGTCCCCGGGCATGGCGGTGAGCAGGTCGACGCCGAACGGCTTGTCCGTGGCCCCCCGCACGGCGGCGATCTCTGACACCATCCGCTCGTTGCTCATGGTCGAGGCGCCGAGGCAGCCGAATCCGCCTGCTTCGGACACTGCGGTGACCAACGGCGCGTAGGACACACCGCCCATGCCGGCCAGCATCACCGGGTGCTCGACGCCGAGGATTCCGGTGAGCCTCGTCTTCATGGCGATCCCCTCCGGTGACTGCTCACGTCGCGATCCATGACGCCGAACCATAGGCGGAGCGGTGCCGGCGCATGGCAGGGAGGCAGCGCGGGCCCCGGCGCCGCCCTGGGGCGGGAGGTCACCGCAGGGAGGGCGCGGGCGGGCATCATCGCAGGTAGGGACAGTGGCGGCACCCCGAGTCGCAGCAGGTCGACCGTGCGTCGAGGAACGCCGCGGTCAGGACGTACAGACCGGTTTCGGGATCGACGTAGCCGGCCTCCCCCGCCCGCATGGCGGCATCGTGGGCCGCCAGTATCTCGTGGCGCCGCGGGTGGTCCTGCGCCAGCCGCGAGGGATGCGGCTCGGACAGGGGGCGGTCCGGTGATCGACGGGAAGGCGGGGGGGACATGGCGCTGACCTGCCTTCGCGGTCCGGTCCCTTACCCGGTGGGAGCAGCCGAGGGGTGCTCCGGCGACGCGGCCTCGGGCACCGGCCTGGTGGGCGGCGCCGGTGCCGCGGACGGCACGGGCGGTGCAGGCGGTGCGGAAGACTCCGGCGCACCCCCTCCGCCCGCCACGTCTCCCTCCCCCTCAGCGGGGCTCGGGTCGAAACTGGGCACGAAGTCCCGCTGGCGGATGAGGGCCAGCGCGCCGATCGCTCCGACCAGGGCGGTGACCGTGGCGATCCCCATGAGATGGTTGAACGTGGTCGTGAAGCCGACCCGGTAGGCATTGAGCAAGGTGTCGCGGGCCGCGGCACTGGGGATCGACGCCACCGCCTGGCGGACACCACTCCCTGAGATGGCAGTCGTCAGCCGCGACCCACCCTCGGCCAGGATCAGCCGTCCCGTCGGGGTCGCCTGCAACGCGTTGACGGTTTCGGGTCGGATCTGACTGAGGAACACGGCGCCCAGTCCGGCGATGCCGGTGGCGATGCCGACCTGGCGGAATGTGTTCGAGGATCCTGATGCCATCCCGCTCCGCTCCGGCGGCACCACCGAGACCGTGGCCGAGGCCAGGACGGGGTTGACGATGCCGACGCCGATCCCGGCCACGATGAAGCCGGGGAGCAGCACCGTCCACAAGGAGTCCGGCTGCACGTGGGTGGAGAGGTTGCACCCGAGGGCGAGGAGGAACAGGCCGAGACCCATCAGGTATCGGGAGTGGACCCGGACGCTGAGCTTCCCGGCGACGGGGGCCACGAGGAAGGCCAGCACGGTGAAGGGCAGCAGCCGGACGCCGGCCGCGAACGGGCTGTATCCGAGCACCTCCTGGAAGTAGAGGATCAGGTAGAGGGTCATGGCGAAGATCGAGGCCGACAGGGTGAAAGCGGCGAGTGAGACCCCCACCATGGCCGGGCGTCTGAACAGGGACAGGTCGAGCATCGGGTCCCGCTGACGCCATTCGGCGATCAGGAAGACGGCCATCAGCACGGCCGATCCGACCAGGAGCCCGATGATGAGGGAACTGCCCCACCCCTTGGAATTCCCCTGGACGAGCGCGAACACCAACATGAAGAGCGAGCCCGAGAAGGATACGACGCCGATCCAGTCGATGCGTCGGGGGGTCGGGTCTCTCGAGTCCTGCAACTTGGCCAGGGTGATGATGATGGCCGCGGTGGCGATGGGCAGGTTGAGGAAGAAGATCCAGCGCCAGCCGATACCGCTGGTGATGGCCCCGCCAACCAGAGGGCCGATGGCCACCGCACCCCCGACCACCGCCCCGTAGGCGCCGAAGGCCGTCCCCCGTTCCTTGCCCGAGAACGTCTGGGCCAAGAGGGCCAGAGAGGTGGCGAACATGATGGCCCCGCCGACTCCCTGGGCCCCGCGTGACAGGTTCAGCATCAGGGGCGAGGTGGACAGCCCACACAGCAACGACGACACCGAGAAGACGCCGAGCCCGACGGCGAAGACCTTTCGTCGGCCGAACATGTCGCCGATCACTCCGGCAGTCAGGAGGAAGGCCGCCAGAGTCAGGGCGTAGGCATCGATCACCCATTGGAGGTCACTGAACGACGAGTGCAACGACAACTGGATGGCCGGCAACGCCACATTCACCACGGTGATGTCCAACAGCAGCATGAAGATGCCGGCACAGACCGCTATGAGCGTCCACCACTTGCGGTCCATCGTGCTAACCCCCCTGGTCACGGCATCGATCGTCTACCGC
The DNA here is from genome assembly GCA_015478655.1 of Acidimicrobiales bacterium. Lineage (GTDB taxonomy): Bacteria > Actinomycetota > Acidimicrobiia > Acidimicrobiales > RAAP-2 > Bog-756. The sequence goes on from JADMIJ010000031.1 coordinate 15,216, forward strand.
AGCGCTCCTGTCGGTCGACGCACCTTCGCAGTCCCGTCCCGGGACCCGCTTGGCGCCTTCCCCCCGGATCCCGTGGTTGCGGGGACCGACGTGTTGCTCGGTGGGCGACGGGGGGAGTGCCCTCCCCCGAGCCGCATGTATAGACGACTGGACCGCGGGGAGGCAATGGATTCGCCGTACGGCTACACGGTGCCGTAGGTGGCGCCGCGCTCGGCGGCGCGCCTCCCCGACGCTCGCAGCTCGCCGGCCACCGCGGTGAGATCGGCACAGAGCCGGCCGGTGACGGCGAGGTGACCGGCCTGCACGGTGGCGTGCAGGCTGTCGGGAGGGGTCTGGCGATCGAAGAACCATCCGCCCCGGTCGGCGAGGGCGTCGCCCAGGGCGAAGGTGTCGATCCCTCCGTCGTCGGGGTCGCCTCCGAAGGCGAACACGGTGGCATCGGGGCTTCCCCGCAGGGCCAGGCCCGGGGTGTCGTCCACGGCGCCCTTGATGGCCGCCGCGGCCTGATGGGCGTCCTCGGCCAGGCGAAGGTAGCCGTCGGCCCCGAGGTGGTGGAGCACCGCCCAGCCGGCGGCGATCGGACCGGCCGGCCGGGTGCCGGCCATCGACGGCGAGCCGTAGAGGCCTCCCAGCCAGTTGCTGGTCACGAAGGGCTGCAACCCGGCCAGCGGTCGGTGGCGGTAGAGGATGACCGAGACGCCCTTGGTGGCGTAGCCGTACTTGTGGAGGTCGGCGGAGATCGAGGTCACCCCGGCCACGGTGAGGTCCCATCGCTTGTCCAGGTGCCCCAATCGGCCCAAGAAGGGGAGGATGAACCCGCCCAGGCACGCATCGACGTGGCAGAGGATGCCCCGCTCGGACGCCATCGCCGCGATGTCGGGCACGGGGTCGATGACCCCCTGGGGGTAGGAGGGTGCGGACGCCACCACCATGACGGTGCTGTCGTCGACGGCGTCGGCCAGGGCGTCGGTGTCGGCGGAGAAGTCGTCCCGCACCGGGACGCGGCGGGATTCGACGTCGAAATAGTGGGAGGCCTTCTCGAAGGCGGCATGGGCACTGGTGGCCAAAACCATGTTGGGACGGTCGATGCCGCGCTCGGACCGTCCCCAGTCGCGGGCCGTGCGGGTGGCCTGCAGCAGTGACTCGGTGCCTCCCGAGGTGAGATAGCCACGCACCCCTTGGCGCTCGTCGGGTGGCAGCCGGTCGGCGCCCAGCAACCCGGCGGTGATGGAGATGATGTCCTGCTGCATCCGGCCGAGGCTGGGAAAGACCGCGGTGTTGAGGGCGTTCTCCGCCGAGTACAGGGTGGCGGCCCGCTGCAGGAGATCGTGGACGGCGTCGCCGGCGGAGTAGACCAGGCTGAACACCCGGCCGCCCCGCCAGTCGCGGTCGTCGACCCGGAGCTCGTCCATCCGGGCCAGCACCGCGTCGGCGTCGAGCCCGTGGGGCGGGAGCCGGACATCGGGGCGTCGTTCGGACATGCGGCTTCAGCCTAATGACAGCGGATCAGGCTCAAGGGAGACTGACCGCCGAGCCACCGCAGGCTCAGGAGATGTCGCGTTGGTTCAGGATGACCGAACCGAGGGCGGCAAAGAACAACCCGTAGCCCAGCATCAACAGGGCCCCCTCCCACCAGTTGAAGAGTCCGAAGCGGGAACCCATGCCCCGGGTCAGGTTGGAGGCCGCGGCTGCGGCACCGGTCGGCAACCACTTCTCCAGGCTGTGGAACAGGCTGACCAGGATGCCCTCGAGGATGATGAACCATCCCAGGCTCACGATGATGGCCGCCACCTGGTTGGTGAGCACCGCCCCCACCCCGACGCCGAGGATGGCAAAGAGGGCGAACACCAGGATCATCCCCGGCGCCACCGCCGGCACCTGGCGAAGCAGGTCGGAGAACGAACCGCCCTGGACGGACAGCGTGAGGCCGCCGCCGAGGAGGGTGCCCACCAGCATGAGCACGGCCAAGCCGGCGCCCAGGATGGCCGACGTGATGAGCTTGCCACCGATGAATTGGGGCCGGCGAGGGGCGACCAGGAGGGAAGTGGTCACGGTCTTGTGGCGGAACTCGGTGGTCACGCACAGGACGCCGAGCAACAGGGCCAGGATGTAGCCGGCGAAGCCCGAGCCCAGCAGGTTCCGGAGCTGCTGGGTGGTATGGGGGTAGTTGGGGTATCCGAACGACCCATTTCCGCCGCCGTTCCCACCACCGCCACCACCGTCGCCATGGCCGACGAAGTACACCAGGATCAGGAGCCCGTTGATGATCAGGGCAATGCCGGCCAGGACCCAGGGCACCGCCGTGGTACGCATCTTGAGCCACTCCGAGCGGATGATGGCGATCATGACGGTCCTGCCTGCATGGGGGCAGGGCCTGGCCAACCGGCCCCGACGGGTTGTCCGACGGCCTGACGAGGGTCGGCCGCATCGAATCCGTGGGTCAGGCTGAGGAAGACCTCTTCGAGGCTGCCCCGCTCGTGGATGAGCTCGTAGAGGACCAGCTGATGCTGGGCGGCGAAGGGTCCGAACCATTCGGGGGTGGCCCCGTCGATGACCAGCATGTCGTGGGCCAACTGGCGGTAGGCCACCGGAATGGCGTGGAGGAGCGCCATCAGCCGCGCCAGCTCCGGAGATCTGATGCGCAGGCCGGTGCGGGTCCCGGCCTGGCTGGCCAGCTCGGCCAGGGTGGTCTGGAGCACCAGCCTCCCGTGCGACACGATGACCACGTCGTCCACCGTCTCCTCCATCTCGGAGAGGAGGTGCGAGGACACCAGCACGGCGTGTCCGAGCGACGCCTGGTGCCGGATGAAGGTGCGCAGCCATTGGATGCCCTGAGGGTCGAGGCCGTTGGAGGGCTCGTCGAGGATGAGGATCTCCGGGTCCCCGAGCAGGGCGGTGGCCAACTGGAGGCGTTGGCGCATCCCCATGGAGAACTTGCCCACACGGCGCCTGGCCACGTCACCCAGTCCGACCAGGTCGAGTGTCTCGTCGACCCGGCTGATCGGGATCCCGGCCCCGATGGCCACCGATTTCAAGTGGTCCTCCGCCCGGCGGGACGGATGGAAGCTGGTCGCCTCGAGCACGGCGCCCACATGGCGGACCGGGTCGTCGAGCTCGACGTAGCGCCGGCCGTCGAAGGTTGCCGTGCCGGCGCTCGAGGCGACCAGTCCGAGCAGGATCCGCAGCGTGGTTGTCTTGCCCGAGCCGTTGGGCCCGAGGAATCCGGTCACGCGCCCGGCGGTCACCTCGAAGCTCAGGTCATCGACGGCGCGCACACTGCCGAAGTGCTTCGACAGCTGGTGGACCTCGATGGCCGAAGGCATCCCTGGACGGTAGTCCGGACCGAGGGCCCGCTCGTGTCACCCCAGGGCGGAGGTCCCGCCCGCCGACAGGGCCCCGGTATGGATGTCCGAGGGCAGCAGGAGGCCGATGGCCACCACCAGCTCGTCGTGGACGCGGCCCATGTTGCTCCACCCGTTGACCCATCCCACCAGGGCCGAATACCAGACGTGGCCGAGGATGCGGGCCCGGTCGCTGAGATCCGGCGGATGGGGATCGCCGATGGCCCGGGTGATGATCCCCTCCATCAGGACCGACACCTGTTGCTGGCATTCGATGGCCGCCGGGTCCGGGGAGGCCAGGGCCGTGAAGACGGCACCGACCAGCTGGGGCTGGCGGCCCATGGACCGCAGGGCGCGATCGAGGGCGTCGATGACCCGCTCCGCCGCGGTGTCCCCCTGGGCCGGGAGCTGGGCCAACCGGGCGTCCAACTGCTCCACCCAGTGGACCAGGGCGGCGGCCAACAGGTGGTCCTTGCTGGTGAAATACCGGTAGACGGTGCCCATGGCCACGTCGGCGCGGGCGGCCACATCTCTCATCTGCACGGCCTCGTACCCGCCGTCGAGGCCGAGCGCCATGGCGGCGTCGACGACCCGCTGGCGACGGGCGTATTGGGCTCGCGTCAGGGTGCGTGGCACGGGACGGTTCGCCATGAGCGATCACGCTACTCGCCAGGGGTTTCGAACCTGGATTGCCGGACTGCCCCCTTCAGAGGGCGGGGACGCCCTCAGGCCGGGCCCCCACGGCGTTTCCTGACGGCCCGTCATGTCGTCCCGGCCGTCGGTACCATGTTCCGCCATGGCCGTCGCCGAGGATCCCGAGCTCATCGCCACCACGGATGGCCGGGTCCCGGGACGCCGTGGTCTCGCCACCCGGCAACGCCTGTTGGAGTGCACGGCCGGGTTGTTGGTGGCCACGCCGTGGCGATCGATCAAGGTGATCGACATCGCCCGTCAGGCCGGCACCTCGCCGGCCACCTTCTACCAGTACTTCGAGAATGTGGAGGCGGCCATCACCGTGCTGGCCGAGGAGCTGGTCGAGGGAGCGGGGGTGCTGGCCGGGCTGGTCGACGGCGACTGGAGCGAGGGCGCCAGCTGGGACACCGCGGTGGCCGTGGTCGAGGGCTTCATGGAGTACTGGGAGTGCAACCGGGCCGTGTTCCGGGTGGTCGAGCTGACCACGGTGGAGGGCGATCTGCGGTTCCAGGGGCTGCGGGTCCGGGCCCTCAACGCCGTGACGGTGACCCTGGCCCGGGTCATCGCCACCAGCGGCGAGACCTCGGCATCCCCCGCAGGCTCCGACCCGATGGCCGCCGCCGGCACCCTCATCGCCATGCTGGCCCAGGTGGCCGGCCATCGCTACGGATTCGAGTTCTGGGGGATCCGGACCGCCTCGCTGGTCGACAGCCAGGCCCGCCTGCTGCACTGGTCGGTCACCGGCAGGGCTGCCCCCGAGGGCGCCACGGTGCCCGGGTCGGAACCGCCGCTGCCCCGCACCGGACCGGTGGTGGGCGGGGGTGCGGCCGCGGCCCGCACGGCGGAGGTCAAGGCAGCGTCGGCGAAGGCAGGGCCGAAGCCCACCTCGAATTAGCGGGGGGGCGGCCGCCCGTCCGGCTCAGCGCAACGCCACCGGATTCACCGGCGACCCCAGCGCACGGGTGAAGGGGAGGGGGGTGGCGTCGAGCAGGAAGTCGTAGCGTCCGTCCGCCGCGCAGGCGTCGGCCAACTCGTCGAGGAACCAGTTCTGGCCCTGGGTCATCCCCATCTCCACCAGGTGCAGCAGGTGCACCGGCAGGTAGAGGGCCTCGTCCTCGCACGGGTAGACCTCGAGCACCATGGTGTCGGTGGCCACGGCGGCCACGTCGTGGGTGTGGAACCAGACGGCCGTGGCCATGGTCAGGCCCGGCGACGGCCACGTGTAGGCCACCAGGTCCCGCGCCGGCGCCGTGCCCCTGATGCCCGGCCGGCCGGGCAGCGCCAGGTGAGCGGCCTGGCCCGTCCGGACCAGCACCACATCGCCCGCATCGATGGTCAGATGGCCCAGGGCGCAGGCGGCATCGAGGTCTGCAGGCGTGATCGGGTACCCGGGCTCGAGGATCTCGACGCCCTTGGCCCGGGCCACGTCAAGCAGCACGCCCCGCGACACGAGCGAGGTGATCAGGTGGATTCCCAGGCTGGTGGCCCCGGCCTCGGTGACCGACGAGGCGGGGAAGCCGTTGTAGAGCGTCCCCCCGTCGGGGCCGGCTCCGTAGGAGGCGTGGGCCAGTCCGTCCCAGTGGGTGGCGCACTGCAGGGCGAACGTCACCGCATCCTCGGACGTGGCGATCCACCCGGGGTCCCGGCTCAGAGGTTGGTTGACGCTGATCATGGTGCGCTCGGGATTGATCCTGCCCTTCACGAACCCCATCTGGATCCCCTCCTCGGCCGACATGGGGAGGCCGAGGGCGAAGGCGTTCCCCTCGTGTACGGCGGCGGCGCCCCGCAGGCGGGCCGCTTCGTCGACGAGATTGAGGGTGCCGATCTGATCCTCTGGTCCCCACCGTCCCCAATTGGAGACGCGGGCCGCGATGTCGGTGAATGAGGCGGGAGTGGACGGCGGGACGGGCACGGGCACGGACCTGTTGTACCTCATTGGCCAATGGGTTCTCCGCATTCGACCCGCAGGACCCTGCCGGGCGCCAGGCCCGCGCAATGCAAGGAAAGCGCCACGGATGACCGGCGTCCAGCCGATGGGAGCTCATCCGGCTCGCACTGCCGGGCGGCGCGGCGCCGGCGGCGTCTTCACCTTCACCGCACCCTTCTTCGGGGAAGGGTGATCCTCGGGGCGGGGTGACGGCGGGTCCGCCCCGGGCGGACCCGGGGGGAGGTCTGGTCGCCTCAGCCGGCCCAGATGATCGACTGCATCTCCGAGTAGGCCTCGAGGCCGTAGTCGCCTCCGTCCCGACCGATGCCGCTCATCTTGAAGCCGCCGAAGGGCGCGTCCATGTTGCGCTGGGCCGTGTTGATCCCCACATGGCCGGCCCGGAGCAGCTTGGCCACCCGGAAGGCGCGGGAGGTGTCGCCGGAGAAGACGTAGTCGTAGAGGCCGAACTCCGAGTCGTTGGCGATGGCGATGCCCTCCTCCTCGTCGTCGAAGGGGATGGCCACCACGACGGGCCCGAAGATCTCCTCGCGGGCCGCCGTCATGTCGTTCGATCCGGTGATGAGGGTGGGCTCCACGTAGTAGCCGGTGCCGAGGTGGTCCGGGCAGCCGCCGCCGGCCACCACCTCCCCCTGCTGCCGGCCGCTGGCGATGTAGTCGAGGACCCGCTGGCGCTGGGCCGCCGAGATCAACGGGCCGACCATCGTCTCCGGCTCGGTCGGATCGCCCACCTTCAGGACGCCGGCGAATTTGGCCAGGCTGTCGACGACCTGGTCGAAGATGCTGCGATGGACGACGGCCCGGGTGGGGGCGGTGCAGATCTGGCCGGAGTGGAAGGCCCAGGTCGAGCCGATGGCGGTGATGGCCCCTTTGATGTCGGCATCCTCGAACACCACGGCGGCCCCCTTGCCGCCCAGCTCCATGAGCAGCCGCTTCATGGTCGGGGCCCCGGCGGCGGCGATGCGCTGGCCCACGGCGGTGGACCCGGTGAACGACACCATGTCGACGTCGGGCGAACTGGTCAGCGCCGAGGCCGGCTCGGGCGCCTCGGAGGTGATGAGGTTCACGACCCCGGGGGGGAACCCGACCTCGTCGAGGACCCGGGCCAGTTCGATCACGGCCAGCGGGTCCTGGGGGGCGGGCTTGATGACGACGGTGTTGCCCATGGCCAGGGCCGGGGCGACCTTTCCGGCCATGTTGGTCAGGGGGAAGTTGTAGCTGGCGATGGCCGCCACCACCCCGACGGGCTGGCGGTAGGCCAGGGCGCTGATGAGGCCCCCCGGGGCCAGCGGCGTGGCCGCGGTGGCCACTGGCGGCAGCATGGATTCCTGGACGTGGCGGATGTCGCGTGCGTAGCGGTCGAAGCGGTCGGCGCTGATGGGGACCTGCATGCGCGAGCCCACCGAGGCGGTGGCGCCGGTCTCGGCGATGACCAGCGGGACCAGCTCTTCGTTCTTGGCCCGGATGGCCGCCGCCGCCGCCTTCAGCAGGGCCAGTCGCTCCTCGACGGGGGTGGCGGCCCAGGCCGGGAAGGCCTGGCGCGCCGCGGCGGCGGCGTCGGCGGCGTCGCCCATTGAGGCATCGGGGGCCTGCCCCACCAGGGTCTCGGTGGCCGGGTTGGTGATGCCGTAGGTGCCGTTGCCGGCCTCGACCCACTTGCCCCCGATCAGGAGCTGCGTCTCGTCCCTGGTGACCTGGCTACCCATGGCGGGTCCCCTTTCGCGGTGCGGTGATGACGTCGATGCTGCGCCCCGGGCGCCCTCACGTCGTCGTGACTGACGGCGACACCTGACGCCGCGTCAGCAGTGTAGGTGGTGACCGATCCCCCGGGAGCTCGACGGTCGCGCGCCGCGAGCGGGGCCCGACGGTCGGATCCGGCAGCCGGCGGGTCAGACGGTGGCCAGTGACGGGTCGACCGTCGCCGTGTCCCGCCCCGACTTGAGCAGGGTGCCCGGCAGGCGTCCGGTGGGCTTGCCGTCGACCACGGTCTCGACCCCATTGACCAGGACCCGGACCACGCCGATGGCGTCGGCGATGAGGCGCGGGCTTCCCCCCGGGAGGTCGTGGACCAGGGTGGCGGGCTCCGAGCCCACCGTCTCGGGATCGAAGACGAACAGGTCGGCGCACAGGCCCTCGGACACCCGTCCGCGGTCCTCGAGCCCGAACAGCTGGGCGGGGGCCTCGGTCATCAGTTGGATGGCCCGCTCCATCGGGACCAGCCGGCGCTTGCGGAGGCAGTCGCCGAGGAACGAGGTCGGATAGTTGGAGCCGCACATCCGGTCGAGATGGGCGCCGGCGTCGGACCCGCCGATCATGGCCCCGGGGTCGTTCCAGACCTGGAGGCGGGCCTGCCACGAGGCGTCGTCGCCGTCGGAGGCCTTGGGCCACAGGACCGTTCGCAGCCCATCGGCGATGACCAGGTCGAGCAGCGTGTCGAAGGGGGCCTTGCCCTGCTCCTCGGCGATGGAGCCCACGTCGCGCCAGCTCAGTCCCTCGTTCTCGGCGGCAAAGGTGTCACCGATGATGTAGTTGGCCCAGTTCGACAGGCGGCGGAACACCCCGGCGCCATCGGACTTGGCCAGCTCGTCGAGCTCGGCCCGGACGGCCGGGTCGCCCAGCTTCACGATGCGCTCGTCGACCGGGAGCCCCATGACGGGGGCCCATCCGGGGATGAGGAACAGGGCGCAGTGGGTCCGGAAGCTCATGTTCATAGGGACAAGCGTGGGCATGGTCAGGGCGATCACCCGGCCACCGGCCTCGGCCGCCCGGGCCGAGGCCTCCAGCTGGCGGCGGGTCTTCTCCGGCGTGCGCGAGTCGACCGTCAGCACGTTCCAGTTGAGCGGTCGCCGGGCGGTGGTGCTCATGGCCACCATTAGGTCGATCTCCTCGTCGCTGAAGGTGTCGAGGCACCCGTTGGTGATGTATTCGAGGGTGGTGCCCGGGTGGTCCCGCAGCACCTCGCAGAAGGCCAGCATCTCGCGGCGGTCGGCGCTGCGCGACGAGATGGGGTTGCCGTCCCCGTCGGAATGGGTGCGGGACTGGGATGACGAAAAGCCCAGTCCTCCGGCCTCGATCGATTCGGCCAGCAGCCGGCTCATGGCCGCCACCTCCTGGTCCGAGGCCACCTCGGCGGCCCGCTCGGAGCCCATCACCCAGCGGCGCAAGGCACAGTGGCCCACCAGGAACCCGGCGTTGACGCCGAGGTTGCCCTCGAGCCGGTCGAGGTACTCGCCGAAGCTGGTCCAGTCCCAGGTGATCCCGCTCTCCAGGGCCTCGAGGGGCATGCCCTCCACGTTGACCATCATCCGCCGGATGTAGTCGTGGTCCTCCGCTTTGATGGGGGCCAGGGTGAACCCGCAGTTGCCGCCGATCACCGTAGTCACCCCGTGCAGGTTGGACGGGGACGCCGTCGGGTCCCAGAACAGCTGGGCGTCGTAGTGGGTGTGGGGGTCGATGATGCCCGGCGCCACCACCAGGCCGTCGGCGTCGAACTCGGTGGTGCCGGCCTCCTCCACCCGGCCGACGGCCACGATCTTCCCGCCTCGGACACCGACGTCGGCCCGGTGGCCGGGGGACCCGGTCCCGTCGACGACCAGGCCGTTGCGGATCACATAGTCGAGCATGGCGGCATTCCTCCGTGGGCGGTCGGGTGTCCTCTGGGCACACGCGGGAGGGGGGAACCCTCCAGGCCTGCACCTGACAGACCGTCAGTTTATGGCAGCGCCGGTTGTCCCGTCGGGGCCGGGACCACGGGCAGGTCGGAGGGGTGCGGGGCCCCGGACGGCACCGTGCCCGCCGGTGGCGGATGGTAATTTCCCCCGCATCCACCACTCCTGGGCTCAAGACAACCTCCTCCCCGTCATCGTCATGCTCCTCGGTGCGGGGCTCCTCGTCCGTTTCGCCCACTGGTTCGGGGCCCGCCGGCGCACCTGGATCGACACCCAGATCCGGCACCAGATCGAGTCGGGCTCGTTGGCCTCCGAGAGCCTCAAGCGGTCACGCGCCGTGAGTGAGGCCGTCGAGTGGGCGGCGGTGGCCCTCACCTACTTCGTCGTGGCCATCTTGAGTCTCGACCGGCTGGGGATACCCCTGACCACGCTGGTGGCCCCGGCCACGGTGATCGGCATCGGCCTGGGATTCGGGGCCCAGCAGATGGTGGGGGACCTGCTGGCCGGGTTCTTCCTGTTCGCCGAGCGCCAGTTCGCCTTCGGTGACTTCATCCGCCTGTCGGTGCCCGGGCAGACCACCGGGATCACCGGCACCGTCGAGGAGCTCACCCTGCGGGTCACCAAGGTGCGCACGGCCCAGGGCGAGTTGGTGGTGGTGCCGAACAGCGCCCTGCGCCAGGTCACCAACCTGTCCAAGGACTGGTCGAAGGCGGTCATCGACATCCCGGTGTCGGTGGTCGAGGACCTCGAGCGGGTGACCTCCCTCTTGAAGGACGTGGTGGCGACCATGGCCACCGACCCGCAGTGGAAGGACCTCCTGCTCGGGGACCCGGTGGTGGCGGGGGTGGAGACCATCGACGTCGGCTACGTGCAGCTGCGCCTCATCGCCCGCACGTTGCCCGGACGCCAGTTCGAGGTGGCTCGCGAGATCCGGCTCCGGGCCGCGACCGCCCTCCGGTCGGCCGGCGTCGCCTCGCCCTCGATCGGTGATCCCGCCCCATGACCGACCAGCCCGACGACACCGCGGTGAACCCCACGGTCCGCAACGCCATCCCCAAGGGGTTCAGCGCCCCCGGGGAAGACGCCGGGGCAGGGCCGGATGACGGCGGGCCGGGGCCCGATGACTCCGGTCAGAAGCACAGCGCCCTGGTCGGCTTCATGTCGGTGCCCGTCCACCGACGGCTACCGATCCGGCGGTCCACGCTGCTGATGGTGGTGGCGTTCGTCGGCTTCGGCACCCTGTGGTATCTGTACCCACCGGCCACCTCCGCTGCCGCATCGGGTAGCGGCGGAGGCGGGAGGGTCTGTCTCGTCCCGGGCCTGTGCCGAGGCTCGACCAACGTCACCCCGGCACCGACCACGACCACCACCACGACGACGACCCCGCCCACGACCACGTCGACCACCACGGCGACCCCGACCAGCAGGGCACCGACCACGACCACCACCACGACGTCGTCGCCTTCGCCCACCACCACCGGTACGTCCCTCCCGGGGGCCGGAGTGGGGGGCACCGGACAGACCACGACCACCGCCCCGGGATCGGGGCCTGGTACCAGCAGCACCACTACCTCGACCACCCGCTGAACCGGCTCCACCGACCGATGGGAGCGTGACCCCGCAGGGAGGGGCCCTACCGGCGCGTCAACGGTCGACGAGGGGTGTCACGTCGTTGCCGAAGGCGGCGATCTGGTCGCACAGCTCGGCAACGGAGCGAGAGGGGAACCGCACCTGGATCTGGCCCACGCCGGCCTCGGCGAAGCCCCGCAGGTACTCGGCCACCCGCTCGGGGGCTCCCGCAACCGTCCCGTGGGGCAGCTCGAGACCGGCCGGTGGCGGGCCGACGTGCAGGAAGTCGGAGATCCCACCGATGTCCAGCGGCGCCCCGCCGCGGTAGTCCTCACGCATCGAACGCAGCTCGGCCAACAGTCCCAGGTCCGGCCCGAGCGACTGGGGCAGCCAGCCGTCGGCGAACCGGGCGGTGCGGCGCAGCGCCGCCGGTGACGAGCCGCCGGCCCAGATGGGCGGCCGGGGCGACTGCACCGGCCTCGGGCGAAGTCCCAGGCCCGAGGCCTTCCAGCGCGGCCCGTCCAGGGTCGGGTACTCGTCGACCAGACCGGAGGCCAACCCGGCGATGGCCTCGTCGGTGGCGGCCCCCCGGTGGTCGAACTCCGGTCCCATCTGCTCGAACTCCTCGTTGACGTGACCGGCGCCCACCCCGCAGATGACCCGCCCTCCCGAGAGGGCGTCGACGGTGGCGAACTCCTTGGCCGCCCGCAGGGGGTGGCGCAGAGCGATGACGTAGATGTGGGACAGGAGTCGGATGTCGGTGGTGATCCCGGCCAGCCACCCAAGGGTGGCGATGGTGTCGTACCAGGTGGTACCCATGGCGCCGGCCAACCGCTCGGGGATGACCGTGTGGTCGCAGACACCGACGTAGAAGAACCCGGCCGCCTCGCAGGCCAGAGCCACAGCCGCCAGCTCGTCCGGTCCCGCCGAGGGCTCCCAGGGCTGCACATAGAGGGACGACTGGGACTGGATCGGCAGCTGCATCCCGTAGACGGTGCGGCCCGCGGGCAGGACGGTGACGACATCGACCGGCGGTGCGATCGGACTGGTGCTCATCGGATCAGCGTACGCCGGGGGCCTGCTCGGCCAGCGACCGGCCCAGCTCCTCGGCCAGCCGATCGTCGGTCCCGAACTGGGTGGCCAGCACGCGTGCCCGCTTGTAGGCCAGGTGGGCGGGAACCTCCCAGGTGAAGCCCATGCCGCCGTGGACCTGGATGCACGATCTCCCGTTGGCCACCGCCGCCTCGTCGGCCAGCAGCTTGGCCCCGGCTGCGGCCACCACCGCATCGCCGACGCCGGCTTGGTCCACGGTGACGGCGGCGGCGTGGACGGCGCACCGGGCCACCTCCGTACGCACCGCCATGTCGGCGCACAGGTGCTTCACCGCCTGGAACCCGCCGATGGGCCGGCCGAACTGGCGGCGCTGCTTGGCGTACCCGACGGCCAGCTCGGTGGTCCAGGCCGCCATGCCGATCTGCAGCGCGGCCGTGAGCACCGCCCCGTCCCTCCGCCAACGGGCTGCCTCCTCCGGGCCGCCCAGGGGTCTGCCCTCGGGCAGGTCCGGGACCGCCCACACCGGGGTCAGCGGGTCCATGGGGCGTCGCAACCGGGTGGGGCCGAGTGACCGGGGTTCGACCGAGGTGATCCCGTGCTCGGTGAGCACGACCAGGACGTCGAGGTCGTCGAGGTGCTCGATCACCACCGGAACGGGGTGGCCCTCGCCGGTGGGACGATCCTCGACCACGCCGACCACGACCGAGCCGTCAGCAGCCCCGCCGACCAGCCCGGCGGCCAGATGGGAGGCCACCAGGGGGCCTGGCACCAGGGCCCGGCCCAGCTCCTCGAAGACCAGCGCGGTCTCGCCCAGCCCCAGCCCCACGCCGCCGGACGCCTCGGGCAGGGCGAGATTGAAGACGCCGGCCTCGGCCAGCCGGCGCCAACCGGCACGGTCGACGACCCGGTCGGCCCCCTCGGCGGCGCGGACCCGTTCGAGCGGGAATTCGCCCTGGCACAGGCGGCGCATGCCCTCGGCCAGGTCGGTCTGCAGTTCGGTCAGTTCGAAGTCCACGTGGCGCCCCTCACGTGTCCGTCGGCGGGTGGGGCGGGGTCATGCGACGGGTGACGGCGCGGCGCTCGGCACCGGCTCCTTGGGCAGGCCCAGGATCCGCTCGCCCACGATGTTCCGCTGGATCTGCGAGGTTCCGGCGGCGATGGTGAGCGAGATGCCCCGGAGCCAGTCCTCGACCATGGCGGCGGCGGGCAGCGGGCCGTGACCGTCGGCACCGTCGAGGTCGGCGGCGGCCAACCCGGCCCGGCCCAGCAGGGAGAGGGAGAACTCGCCCAGCTTGTGCCGGGTCTCCGAGTAGGCCAGCTTGAAGAACGTGCCACCGATGCCGGGCACGCCGGTCCGGGCGGCCTGGGACACGTTGCGCTTGGTGAGGGCCCACAGGGCGTCCAGCTCGGCGCGGAGGTGGCCGGCCTGGCTGCGGACGGCGGAGTCCGACCAGGCCCCGGTGCGTTGGGCCAGGGCCACCGTGGCCGAGAGCAGTTCGACGGCTTCGAGGAGGTCCCCGACGAAGGCGGTGCCCCGTTCGAAGCTGAGCGTGACCATGGTGACCCGCCAGCCGTCGTTCTCGTCACCGACCCGGTTGGCCACCGGGACGCACACCTCGTCGAGGAAGAGCTCGGCGAACTCGGTGGAACCGGCGATGGTGGTGAGCGGTCGGATCTCCACCCCGGGGGTGTCCATGGGCAGGATGAGCCACGAGATGCCGCGGTGCCGGCTGTCGTCGGCACCGGTGCGCACCAGCAGCTCGCAGTAGTCGGCCACTTCGGCATGGGATGTCCAGATCTTGGACCCGTTGATCACGTAGTGGTCGCCGTCCCGGACGGCGCGGGTGCGCAAGGAGGCGAGGTCGCTCCCGGCATCCGGTTCGGAGAAGCCCTGGCACCAGACCTCGTCGCCCTTGAGGATGGACGGCAGGTACCGTCGACGCTGCTCCGCGGTGCCCTCGGCGATGACGGTCGGGCCGGCGTGGAGCAGCCCGACGAAGTTGACCCCGACGTAGGGGGCGTGGGCCCGCTCGAGCTCCTCTTTGAAGATGAGCTCCTCGACCGGCGTGGAGCCCCGCCCGCCGCCCTCGACGGGCCAGTCCACCCCGGCGTACCCGGCGTCGAAGAGCAGCCGCTGCCAGTGGGTGTCGTAGGCGCGGCGACCGGGCCAGTCTTCGGCCGGCGGCTTGGGCGGCAGGCCGGGCAGTGTGGCCGCCAGCCATCCGCGCAGCTCGCTGCGGAACGCCTGCTCGGCGTCGGTGTAGCGCAGGTCCATGGGGGTGACCGGAAGGCCTAGGCCCCGTGGATCACTTGAAGTCGAGGTCGTAGAGCTTGATGGCGTTGCCCCTGACGATCTTGTAGATCTGCTCGTCAGTGAGGTCCTTCATCTGCTTCTCGGCGATCTGGCGCGTCTGGGGCCAGGTCGAGTCGGAGTGGGGGTAGTCCGACTCGTAGGTGATGTTGTCCACGCCGATGGACTCCACGTTCTTGAGGCCGAAGGCGTCGTCGAAGAAGCAGCCGTAGATCTGGCGGTGGAAGTAGGTGGAGGGCGGCTCGGGCACGATGTCGGCCACCCCGCCCCATCCCCGGTTCTCCTCCCACACGTTGTCGGCCCGCTCGAGGATGTAGGGGATCCAGCCGATCTGGCCCTCGGCGTAGGCCAGCTTGAGGTCGGGAAAGCGCACCAGCACGCCGGAGAACATGAAGTCGACCATCGAGTAGGTGGCGTTGGAGTGCGTCAGTGTGGACCCGACGGCCGGGGGGGCGTCGGCCGAGGTGGACGGCATCTTCGACGACGAGCCGATGTGCATGTTCACGATGGTGCCGGTCTCCGCACAGGCGCGGAAGAACGGGTCCCAGTAGTGGTCCGGATCGTGCACGGAGGGGAGCCCCAGGAACGGCGGGATCTCGCTGAAGCACACGGCGCGGACACCGCGGGCCGCGTTGCGCCGCACCTCGGCCGCGGCCAACTCGGCGTCCCAGAGGGGGATGAGGGTCAGGGGGATGAGCCGGCCCTTGGCCTCGGGCCCGCACCAGTCCTCGACCATCCAGTCGTTGTAGGCCCGGACGCACAGCAGGGCCAGCTCCTTGTCCTCAGCCTCCGTGAAGGTCTGGCCGCAGAACCTGGGGAAGGTGGGGAAGCACAGCGAGGCCTCGAGGTGGTTGGTGTCCATGTCCTCGAGCCGGGGTGCGACCTCGTAGGAGCCGGGGCGCATGTCCTGGTAGGTGACACCGCGCATGGTCACCTCGTCCCGGGGCACGCCGACGGCGGAGTCCACCCGGAGCAGCGGTCGCTTGAGGTCCTCGTAGTACCACCAGTCGGTGGGCACGCCCTGGGAACCGGGGGTGACGGTGAGCTTGCCGCCGACGAAGGTGATCTCCCCCATCGGGGCGCGCACCACCCGGGGCCCGACATCGTGGTACTTCTTGGGAAGGCGGTCGATCCAGACGTTGGCGGGCTCCACCACGTGGTCGTCCACGGAGATGATCATGGGCATGTCGGCCATGGTGCGAAGTGTACCCATTGTTCTGACGATGCATCAGGTGGCGCCGCCGGGTGGCGCCCGGCCCCGATCCGTTCAGACCATGGCCACCCCGCCGTTGGGCCGGAGCACCTGCCCGGTCATGAAGCGGGCGGCGTCGGAGGCCAGATAGAGGACGGCTGCGGCGATGTCCTCGGGCTCGCCGATCGAGCGCAGCGGCGTGTGCCTGCGCATGGGGCCCACCACCGCCTCCTGCATGGCCTCGTCGATGGTGCCGTCAGGACGCACGAAGTACCGCCCGGTCATCCCGGTGAGGACGAAGCCGGGGGCCACGGCGTTGACCCTCACGCCCTTCTTCCCCACTTCGACAGCCATCGACTTGGTCATCTGGACCACGCCGGCCTTGCAGATGGCGTAACTGGCGATGTCGGGGCTGGGTGCGTCGGCGGCGGCGGACGAGGCATTGATGATGCTCCCCCCCTCGGCCTGGGTCACCATGACCCGACCGGCCGCCTGGCACCCGAAGAAGACGCCCTTCAGGTTGACCGCCAGGATGCGATCGAGGTCGTCCTCCGGCGCCTCCAGGAACGGGCCCTCCACCATGATGCCGGCGATGTTGCACCAGATGTGGATGCCGCCCCGATCGGTGACCACCCGTTGGGCCAGGGCGTCCACGTCGGTGCGCACCGACACGTCCAGGGCCACCCCCTCGGCGCTGCCGCCGTTGGCCACGATCTCGTCCGCGGTGGCCTGGGCCGTGTCGTCTTGGATGTCGGCGCAGATGGCGGTGGCCCCGGCCCCGGCCAGCGCCAGGGCGCTGGCCTTCCCGATGCCGCTTCCGGCTCCGGTGACCACCGCCACCTTGCCGTCGACACGGAACGATTCGATGAGCGTGGTCGCTTGCATGCGCGTCTCTGCCTCTTGGTGATGGTCGGTGCACTGCTGGCCGGGCATCTCCCGCCGGGGGAGAAGAGTAGGTCAGCGCACCGGAGACGGGGCGGCGGTGCTCGAGGTTTGAGGGCCGAAGGTCGTCATGCCCACGCGGGCGGGGAACGGCCGGGTGGGTCGCAGGATGTGGGCACGCGGTTCGGGCACCTCCGCCTGCGGGTTCTCGTTGGCGGACTTGAGGGCAGCGGTCAGGGCCCTCGACACGATGGCGGCGATCCGGGTGTGCCCCTCGTCTCCGGGGTGGATGCCGTCGGCCAGGAGCTCGGCGCGGACCATGGACATGCCCGCCACGAGGGACAAGGTGTGGTCCCCGCTGACGATCCGGTCACGGGTCACCATCTCGATGGCGTGGCGGATGTCGGCCAGGGAGGTGCCGAGCCGGTTGGGGACGTCCTCGGCCTCGGGGCGGATGACCGGGCTAATGACCACGATCGGGGTGGTCGGGTGGCCCTGACGGATGACATCGAGGAAGCCCCACAGCGCCTCGGTCACCATGCCCATGCTGTGGGGCGTGCGCATCCAGCAGCTCGCCCCGTAGGCAATGGTGATGATGTCGGCCCGCAACCCGGCGATGTGCTCGGCAGAGATGATCTCCCCCCGGGCCGCCGAGGCGTAGCCCATGTTGAACAGGTCGAGGCCGGCGGTCCGGGCCGCGATGGCGGCCCATCCCTGCGAGGGCCCCGAGGCGATCCAGCCCTGGGTGGACGAGTCCCCGTAGGCGATCCACCGGGGAAGGGCCGGGGCGGGGATGATGGCGCCCCGCACCGCGCTGATGGACTGCACGAGCGGTTGCATCCCCTCGGGAAGGTAGATGACGGCCCGATCCCCCGGGGGCGATGCGCCGAGGGGCAGCCGGACCAGGCCCTCGCCCAGCACGGCCTCCTCCTGCCACACGTTTCCGCCACCCCGCCACAGGGAGAAAGTGATGCCGGCGCCGTCGCCGCGGTATCCCAGGTTCCCCGAGGTCGTCCGATAGGAGACGTCGACGGCCTCGGCATCGCCGACCAGTTCGAGGCGGACACCGGCGGGGATGAGGGCCGAATGCCAGATGTCGGCGGGCAGCCGGGGCGAATCGGCCGGATCGGCCCTGGGGTACGGCGCCTCCCCGGTCGAGGGATAGGGCGCACCGCGCAGGAATGGCTCAGGTTGCTCCGGTCGCGGGCTCACCGCGTCGTTACTTCCATCCACAACTCCCTGCGCCCTGAAAACCACTCTAAGTAGTGACATGACCACTGTAACACGCAGAATGAGCGTTTTCCTAGGCCGAAATCGGCCATTCCTGGGTCGGAATCGGGGCCCTTCCTCGCTCGGATCGGCGCCGAATCGCCCGGCCGGTACCAGGCCAGGCTCCGGTGGTCGACGTGGGACGCGGCCGGCCACCGGGGGCCCAGGGTTCGAGCCGAACCACGGGGGAGGACGAACCCCGGGGGAGGATCAGGCTCCGGCGACCAGCGAGGCCAGCACCCGGGCCCGGTGCTCGGCCGCCGAGCCCCACGCCGCCGACAACGCCCAGGCCCGTTTGAGGAAGAGGTGGAGGTCGCACTCCCACGTGTAGCCGATGGCCCCGTGGACCTGGAGGGACACCCTGGCCGCCTCGGTGGCGGCCTCGGAGGCGTAGGCCTTGGCCACCGACGCCGCCCTGGATGCCGTGGGCTCGCCCTCGTCGAGCGACCACGCCGCCCCGTAGACGGCCGGCCGGGCGAACTCGAGGGTGACCTGGGCCCCGGCCAGCAGGTGCTTGACCGCCTGGAAGCTGCCGATGGGGCGCCCGAACTGTTGGCGCACCTTGGCATGGTCGGCGGCCATGGTGATCATCCGCTGGGTGAGCCCGAGGAGCTCGGCCCCGGTGGCCACGGCCGCCCGATCCGCCGTCCGTCCGATGAGTGAGGCCGCCAGTGGCCCCGAGGCCAGCCGACTTTCCGGACCGGGAGCCCACTGGACCGCGGCCAGGCGCCGGGTCGGATCCAGGGAGGGGACGGGCGTCACGGTGACGGAGTCGGGCTCCAGCACGTGGATCTGGGGGCCGTCGGGGCCGCCGTCGGTGGCCAGCACATAGAGATCGGCACCGTTGGCCCCGGCCAGGGGGGTTGCGCCCGGAGCCGGCGGCCCGACGACGACGGCCATGCCTCCGGCGGCGATCGACTCCAGCCAATCGGCCACCTGGCCCCTCGATCCCGCGTCCGCGGCGGCCAGCTCGGCCAACAGCGGAGCGGCCAAGGCCGTGGTGTCGAGCAGCGGTTCGGGCAGGGCCGCCCGACCGGCTTCCTCGAGCAGGGGCACGAGGTCGACCAGGCCCAGTCCCAGGCCTCCGTGGGCCTCGGGGACCGAGGCGCCCACCACCCCCAAGGCCGCAAGTGTCTCCCAGCGGGCGGTCCGGGCCGCCGGGGCCTCGAAGGAGGCCCGGAGGTCGTCGGTCGAGCACTCGTTGAGCAGGACCTGGCGCACGGCGTCCCGGAACTCAATCTGTTGGTCGGTGAAGGCAAAATGCACGGCCGCCCTCCGTCCCCTCAGCCGCGGGGCAGGCCGAGCATGCGCTCGGCCACCACGTTGCGTTGGATCTCGTTGGTGCCGGCGTAGATGAGGCCGGCCAGGGCGAAGAGGTAGCCGTCGAGCCAGGAGGCGTCGGCGTCGCCGCCGTGCAGCTCGGCCTCGGGACCGAGCAGCTCCAGGGCGGCCCGGTGGATGGCCAGATCGGTCTCGGACCAGTGGATCTTGTTGGCGCTGGCCTCGGGCCCCACCGATCCGCCGTCCAGCACCCGGGTGGCGGTCCACAGGGTGGCGAGTCGGTAGACCTCGGCGTCCATCCAGGCCTGCGCCACCGCGTCGGCGCTGCGCCCGGCACCGACCGGGTCCTTGGCCCGGCGTTGCCGGTAGAGCGCCACCAGTCGGGAGGCGGCCTCGCAGTAGCGGGCCGGGCTGCGCAGGCTGAGCCCGCGCTCCGAGCCGGCCGTGGCCATGGCCACGTTCCATCCTTGGCCCACCCCTCCGAGCACCTGGTCGTCAGGGACGAAGACGTCGTCGAAGAAGATCTCGGCGAAGCCGGTCTCCCCGTCGAGCTGGGGGATGGGGCGCACGACGACTCCCGGAGCGTTCATCTCGATGAGGAAATAGGTCAGGCCCCGGTAGCGCTCGGCTTCGGGGTCGGTGCGGAACAACCCGAAGCACCACTCGGCGAAGGCGCCCCGAGACGCCCAGGTCTTCTGGCCGGTGAGCAGCCAGCCGCGGTCGTCCGCCGATCGCACGGCGCGGCTCCGGATGCCGGCCAGATCGCTTCCGGCGTCCGGCTCGGACCATCCCTGACACCAGATCTCGGCCCCGGAGGCCATGGCCGGCAGGAATCGCCGCTGTTGCTGCTCGGTCCCGAACTCGAACATGGTCGGGGCCAGCAGGAAGACCCCGTTCTGACTGACCCGCAGCGGCGCCTGGACCCGCCAGTACTCCTCTTCGAACACCAGCCATTCGAGGATGCCTGCGCCACGGCCCCCGAATTCCTCGGGCCAGGACACCACCGACCAGCGTTCGTCGAACATGGCCCGCTCCCATGACCGGTGGGCCTCGAAGCCCTCGGCCGTGTCCAGCGAGGGCAGCGACCGGGGCTCGGGGGCGTTGGCCTCCAGCCAGGCGCGCGCCTCGCGCCGGAAGGCCTCCTGGGCGGGGGTGAATCGCAGGTCCATCGGTGTGTCCATGGTCGGGTCCGTCGTTCGGGAGTCTCTGGGAGGCGGGCAGGGAAGCGGGTAGGGAGGTGGGTAGGGAAATCTGACACACCGCCAGATTTCCGGCAACCACGCCCGATCGGTCACAATGGTCGGATGCCGAATGCAGTGATTGTCGATGCCGTGCGAACCCCGGTGGGGAAGAAGAACGGCAGGCTGTCGGGCTGGCACGCCGTGGATCTGGCCGCGCAACCGCTCCGGGCGCTGATCGAGCGCAACGACCTCGACCCGGGCGCGGTCGAGGATGTGATCTACGGCTGCACGATGACGGTCGGCGAGCAGGCCATGAACATCGGGCGGAACGCGGCGCTGGCCGCAGGGTTCCCCGATACCGTGCCCGGAACCACGGTCGACCGGCAGTGCGGGTCGGCGCAACAGGCGGTCCATTTTGCCGCCCAGGCGGTCATGTCCGGGGCGATGGACATCGCCATCGGCGGTGGGGTCGAAGCCATGAGCCGCGTGCCCATCGGATCCACCACCGACCACGGGCCGGGTGAGGCCTACGGCCCCACCGTGCACGACCGCTTCGACTTCATCCATCAGGGGCTGGCGGCCGAGGAGATCGCCCGGCGATGGGGGATCAGCCGCGAAGCAATGGACCGGTTCGCCCTCGGCTCGCACGACCGGGCGGCGCGGGCCATCGCCGAAGGACGGTTCGAGAACGAGATCGTGCCCCTGGCCACCCGCCGTGCCCACGTCGAGGACAGGGTGGCGGTGGCCGGCACCGATGAGGGCGACCCGGGCGCTGAGGGGCCGCTCACCTCTGACGAAGGGGTCCGGGCGGACTCGACCTACGAGCGACTGGCCGGCCTCCCCCCGGCCTTCGTCGAGGGCGGCCTGGTCACGGCGGCGAGCTCGTCGCAGATCTCCGACGGTGCCGCAGCCGTGCTGATCATGTCCGAGGAGAGAGCCGGCCACCTCGGCCTGCGGCCCCGGGCCCGGTTCCACACCTTCGCGGTGGCCGCCAACGACCCGGTCATCATGCTGACGGCGCCGATTCCGGCCACCTCGCTGGTGCTCGAGAAGTCCAAGCTCTCCCTCGACGACATCGATGTCATCGAGATCAACGAGGCCTTCGCCTCCGTGGTGCTGGCGTGGGAGCTCGAGCACCACCCGGACATGGACAAGGTCAACGTCAACGGCGGCGCCATCGCCATCGGACACCCGACCGGCGGCTCCGGGGCGCGCCTGCTGGCCACCCTGCTCAACGAGATGGAGCGGACCGGGGCCCGCTACGGATTGCAGACCATGTGCGAGGGCGGGGGCCAGGCCAACGCCACCATCATCGAGCGCCTGGGCTGAGTCGACCTCCTGCCGGACCGGCGGGTCGGCCTCCTGCCGGACCGGCGGCGCGGAACGGGTCGGCTACCGGTGTTCTGAGGATGCCTCGACCGGGGCCGGGGGACTGGTCTCCGACCCCTCGTCCGACGAGACCTGCCGCCTGAAGTCGACCCGGTCCGCCCGGGTGGGCCGGGACATGAGGTACCCCTGGTAGAGGTCGCAACCGAGCTCGGCGATCCGCTGCAACTGGATCGGCGTCTCCACGCCCTCGGCCAGGACCACCAACCCCAACGCCTTGCTGAGCTGCACGATGGCGGCCACGATGGCCTCGTCGTTGTCGAAGGTGCCCAGCCCGTCGATGAACGACTTGTCGATCTTGAGGATCTTGACGGGGAAACGCTTGAGCTGGGACAGGGAGGAATAGCCGGTGCCGAAGTCGTCGATGGCCAGGCCGACCCCCATCTCGTGGATACCACCGAGCATGGCGATGGACGCCGAGGTGTCGCTCATCAGCATGCTCTCGGTCACCTCCATCACCAGCGCCTCGGGAGGGAGTCCCGAGTCCGCCAGGGCGGAGGCGATGGTGCCCAAGAGCTCCGGGTCGCTCAGCTGGTGAGCGGAGAGATTGACCGTGATGTAGGCGTCCTCGGCCCCGGCCAGGCTCTGGCGCCACTTGGCCATCGTCTGGCACGCCTCCCGCAACACCCATCGCCCCAGCGCGAAGATGAGATCGGTCTCCTCGGCGAAGGGGATGAACTCCATCGGTCCCAGCAAGCCGCGGGACGGGTGATGCCAGCGGACGAGTGCCTCCATGGCCACGATGCGGTCACCGTCGACGGTGGCGATGGGCTGGTAGTGGACGGTCAGCTCGTCATGGTCGATCGAATGGCGCAGGTCGTCATAGATCTCGAGCCGGGCAACCGACTTGGCCCGCAGCGACTCGTCGAACACCTCGACGCGGGACCGGCCCTTGTTCTTGGCCTGGAACATGGCCACGTCGGCCTGCTGGAGCACGTCCTGGGCCTCCTGGCGGCCCCGCATGACGAAGGACACCCCCACGCTGCAGGTCACCACCACCGTGCGCCCGCTGGCCAGCGTCACCGGTTCGGCCAGGAGGCGCGAGTACTCGGTGGCCAGGCTCACGGCGACATCCACGTCGTGGACGTTGCGGCACAGCACGACGAACTCGTCGCCGGAGAACCGGCTGATGACGTCGCCCCCGCGCACGGCCGACTTGAACCGCTGGGCCAGGGCCAGCAGGACCTCGTCGCCGCTGGCATGGCCGAACGAGTCGTTGACCAACTTGAAGCGGTCGAGGTCGATGAACAGGACGGCCAGGTTGGTGCCCTTCTGCATGGACACCATGAGCTCCTGCTCGAGCTCGTCGTTGAAGAGCGTGCGGTTGCCGAGCCCGGTCAGCGAGTCGTGATAGGCCAGCCAGTGGAGCTGGGCTTCGGCGGCCTTCCGGTCGGTCACGTCAGTGAAGGAGCAGACGACCATGGGGGAATCGACCTGGCCGGCCCCCGACAGCAGCCGCGAGCTGAGCGAGAGCCATTGACGGCGCCCGCTGCCGTCGGTGACGCCGACCACGACGTCGTCCTCGGATTCGCCCGAGGCAAGGGTCCGGGCATGGGGGAACATCTCGGGCGACATGGGATGCCCGTTGGCCTCGATGGCGATGGATGCCCCGGTGAAGATCTGGTGGCTGTTGCCCGACTTGAGCCTGTCTCCGAGGATGCGACTGGCGGCCTCGTTGTGGGCGGAGATTCCACCCGAGTCGTCGAAGAGCACGATCCCCTCGCTCAACGATGCCACCACCGCCTCGTAGCGCTCCTCGGCTGCACGGCGGCCGGCTTCCGCCTGCCGGGCGTCGGTGAGCTCGGTGGACACGACCACCCAACCCGACGGTTGGGTGTCGTCATCGATCAGGGGATCGATGGAGACCAGAACGTCCACCTCGGAACCGTCCTTGCGCAGGTGGGTCCGCTGGCCCCGCTCGAAGACGGCGGCGCTGTCGGTCCGGTTGCCGGTGACCACCGCGCCGATGGACAGGCCCACCACCTCGGATTCGGTCCATCCGTAGATGGCCTGGGCGGCTTCGTTCCAACTCTCGATCCGTCCGTCGGCGTCAATACCGATGATGGCGTCGGAGACGTGGGCGACCAGGCTGGCCCGGTAGCGGCTGGCGGCTTCGGCCGCCCTGCGCTCGGAGATGTCCCGGGCGATGACCTGGAAGGCGGGCTTGCCGGCCCACGTGGTGCGCACGCTGGTGACCTCCATGACGGTGACGTAGCCGTCGGGGGTGATCACCCGGATCTCACCGTGCTCGAAGAATTGGCCCGGCTCGGTGAGCTGAGCCAGGCGCTCGGCGACGTGGGGCATGTCAGCGGGGTGGAGGAAGTCGGAGATGGGCTTGCCGGAGTACTGGGCAAACGCCTGGCTGTACTCCTCGTCGGTCGATCCCCTGCCGATCAGCCGGGCCGCAGCGCGGTTGCCGTAGACCAGCAGCCCGTCCTGATGCACCAGGACCATGTCGGGTGACACCTCGGTGAGCAGCCGGTAGCGGTCGACCATCTCCCCGAGCTCGCGCTCGAAGGTCTCCTGCGCGGTGGTGTCCACCACGACTCCGGCGTAGAACGACCGGACCTGGTCCACAGCAGCACCCGACCAGTCGCTGGGAGTTGCCATGGGCGACGCCCGGACCACGACGTGGTGGGCGATCCCGTCAGGGCAGTGCACGACCATCTGCAGGTCGAATTCCGTGGGAGGCAGTCCCCGGCGGACCGGGGCCAGGATGGGGGCCAGCAGCAAGTCGCCGGCTTCTGCGCCGGAGACGAACTCTGGCGGCGTGCCCTGCACGTCCGGATCGCCGTGGCCTGAAGGACGGGGGCCCGAGGTCTCGACGCCCTCGTCGTGTTCTCCTCTGACGGAGAACCCCAGGACTCCCTTCTGAAAACCGAAGAGCTCCTCCACCGGGGACGACCAGATGACCGAATCCCGCACCGTGTCGTAGATCCAGGTCACCGACTGGAGGTCCTTGTCGCCGAGCTCAACCCCCTCGGACAACTCGAAGACGCGATCGCCGACCGGCACCTCGTTGAGGTCCACGCGATCGAAGGAGACCCTCGAGCGTCGACCGTCAAAGCTGCTCTTGGTGGCCATAGGTTCAGATATCGGCTGACTCGGAGGTCACCTTTAGCCTTATCGGCGCCTGATCAGGCGTCAGTATTGACCGCGACCGGGCAGCGTCGGAGGAGACGGTGGACATCCAATAGCGGCGTCAATCCCCGGGCGCCTCATCGGGTTCTGCGATCACCACGGCGGTGTTGTAGCCCCCCAATCCGAGGGACGACTTGACCGTCAATCCGGGCACCCGCGGTGTTCGCCCATTGACCAGTTTGGGATGACCCGGCGCCACCTGCGGGGGGGCGGGAATGAACCCGGTCTGGAACGAGTAGAGCGTGGCCAGGGTCTCCACGGCTGCGGCCGCCGACTGGCAGTGGCCGACGAGCGGCTTCACGGAGAAGATCCCGTGGGCCGCCGGGAAGAGCTCATCCAGGACCTTCATCTCAGCGGCATCGCACAAAGCGGTGCCCGGTCCGTGGGCGTTGAGGTAGGCAACGTCGCCAGGGTCGATGCCGGAGGCGTCGATGGCCAACTGAAAACAGCGGAACATCTCGGTGAGGTCGGGGGCGACGGCCGTCGAGTGGTAGCCGTCCATCGTCATGCCGCCGCCGAGGACGGATGCGTAGGAACCCGCCGCCTTGGAGGACAGGACCATCGCCACCGCGGCCTCGCCACCGACGAATCCTCGGCTGCCCTCTTGAAACGGCCGGGAGCCATCGAAGGCCGGGGTGTTGAGAACCATGGCGCCGAGATCATTGAAGGCCCGCAGGTGCTGGGGAATGCCGGACAGATCGGTGGCCAGCAGGATGACGTCGGACGCGATGCCCGAATCCAGCCATGACTTGGCGGTGATCATCCCGGCGTTGGCACTGGCGCACATAGCAGAAACCGACATCGTCGGCCCGTGGAAGTCGAACTCCTTCATCACCATGGTCAAGCAGGTGGAGGGCATCATGTTCACCCACATCTTGGGCCGTATCCGGCTGTCACCGGACCGGTAGAACTCGCTCCACAACTCGACATCGCCTTTCTCGAGGCTGTGGATCAAGCCGACGACCGGACCGGGCTTCCACCCCCGCGCCAGGGCGTCGGTGACGGCTTCGCGGGCGGAGAAGCGCACCGACCGCATGAACCGGCTCGGGCCGTCGTGGCGATCACCTTCGTCCGGGACCTGCGAGATGTAGGCCTGACCTCCGGTCACATAGCCCTCCAGGCCGGTGACCAGCTTGACGGCGCTCTCCCCGAGCAGGAACCCGTCCCAGAGGTGCTTCGTTCCCCATCCGTAGCCGGTGACTGCGCCCACCCCGACGATGTTGGTGGACCCATGGCGCCCGGCGCTGGGAGACGTGGATTCGCTGGAGGACGACTGCACAACGTTCGACATCAGTACTCCTCGGAGTCAGCCGATGGTATGGACCGACAACTCCCCGGGAGGGGGAACGGTCGGTCATCGGCAGGTAGGCAGGTGCGATGGGACCTTTGGCAATGCACGAGTATCGCTCAATCGGAGCCCGGGCACAATGGGAAGTTGATGATGGGCCTTATCCCTCTAAATGAATGAGGCGCAGTCTGTCAATGGCCGTTGCCGCCCGGCCATCCAGGTGGCGCGGGGCCGCGGCTCTATTGGTCGAACGGCGCCGGCGTTGTCAGACCGGGATGGAATTTGCGCACCTGGGGCTTCGCGTCGACCGAACCGAAAGATCACTTCGAGTGATAGGGGTCTCACGGAATTCAGGTCGGTGCGAGTAACCTCACCAGCATAATGTGCAACTTTCAGGGGCCGTTACCGACCATCCGCCGCGCTCCGTGAGAGGCCTCGCCCTTGAGCTATGGGATGAGGATTCGGAGCGTCTTCTGCAGATCCGCAGGCCGTCGTGGGGTCCTCAGGAACAGAGCGGGACGCCGTCGTGGGGCCCCCACGAGACGGTATGGGCCATGGTCGGACACCAGGATTGCCGGGTGGCCTTGTCCCGCCCAGAGCTGGAATCCCAGATCGACAACAACAACCTGAAGCAGAGCGACTCCAACCTCCTATTTCTCGATGGTCAGGCACACGAGCGCCTTCGGAACATCATCAGCCGTGTTCTTCCCAGTTGGCGGGCGGCGGCCGAATCGTCCAGCCAATTCATCGATCGCCTGATCGGTCGATTGCCCGATGATTGTCGCCTGGACATCGTGGGTGACTTCGCCGAGCCGATAGCCGAGGACGCCATGCGCACCATTGTCGGCCTTCCCCAGGGGGAGGACGACCGGATGGCCCCGCTGCTCACGGAGATGAGCGCCCAGTTCGATCCCTCGTGCGCCGGTGACGTGATGATGTCGTCGGTGCGAGCTGGGCAGCAGGTGCTGTCCCATATCCGGCTGGCCTTCCGCCAGAAGTCCTATGCGTCCGGGTCGGTGCTCGATCTGCTCAATCAGGCCAGACTCGAAGGGGAGCTCTCGATTCGGGAGATGCTGGCCTCGTCGGTGATGCTGGCCCATGCCTCGTTTCAGAACTCGGCGAACCTGCTCAGCTTTGCGGCCGTCGAGACGATGACGAATCTCGAGGTGTTCGAGGTCATCACCAGCGGCACCCCCTCGGAGCAACGGAACTGCATCGAGGAGCTGGTGCGACTCGGGTCTCCGGTGTCGTTCCTCATCCGGCGGGCCGAGGCGGCGTTGACCATCGGCACCACATCCATCGACAGGAGCGACATCGTCATTCCCTGTATCGGGCAAGCCAACAGGGATCCCGCCGTGTTCAAGGATCCCGACCAGTTCGATGCGTTGCGTGATCGCACCGCGCACCTGGCCTTCGGGGCCGGGCCTCATGCCTGCCTCGGTGCCGCCATCGCCCGAGCGGAGACACTCGCCGCGGTCAGCGCCCTGGCGGGCAGGTATCGGACCTTGACGCTCGAGTCGGTGACGTGGGGATCGAATGCGATCATGCACGGGCCGACCAGCTTGAGAGTCCGACTGGTCACCTGACGATCGGACCGGGCCTTGATGGTCCTTGAAGGGATCAGCCGCGCATGGATACCGGGAGCGCTTCCATGCCCCGGAGGATCACATTCGACTTGTAGGTGACATCGTCGGCGGCCAGGGTCAATCGTGGCGCCCGCCGTAGCAACGAGCTGAGCGCGAGCTGGGTCTCCATTCTCGCCAACGGGGCGCCCAGGCAGTGGTGGATCCCGAACCCCAACCCGAGGTGGTTGTTGGGACTCCTGGTGATGTCGAAGCGCTCGGGGTCGGCGAACTGGACCGGGTCGCGATTGGCAGAGGCGAGGAGCAGCATGGCGAAGTCACCCTTGCCGAACTCGACCCCCCCGAACTCGCAGTCCTCGATGAAGGTCCTGGTTGTGAGCTGCACCGGTGAGACATACCGCAGCATCTCCTCGATGCCGCTCCGGTGCACGCCGGGGTCGGTCCGGAACTCCTCCAGCTGATCCGGATGGCGCAGCAGGGCCAGCGTTCCCCCGGCGATGAGGTTGACGGTCGTTTCGTGTCCGGCGGTCAACAACAGGACGCACGTCGATAGCACTTCGACCTCGCTCAGCACCGTGCCACCGTCCTCCACGCCGACCAGGCCGCTGAGCAAGTCATCACGGGGGTTCCGCCTGCGCTCCGCCATCAACTCGAAGACGTACTGGGCGAATTGGGTGATGGCCTCGCCTCGGGCCTCGATGACATCGTCGCTCAAGAGAAAGTCGGGGTCGAGCCCCCGGGCCAACGCCTGGGACCAAACCTTGAACCGATCCTGATCCGCCACCGGGACCCCCAGAAGGTCGCAGATGATACGGACCGGCAGGGGATAGGCGAACTCGGCCACAAGGTCGACGTGATCGGCGTCCATGGCAGCGTCGAGGAGCTCGTCGACCACCTGCTGGGTTCGTTCCCGGAGCGACTCCACCACTTTGGGTGTGAAGGCCTTGGCCACCAGCCCGCGCAGTCGGGTGTGATCCGGGGGATCCCGGAAGATGAACGGCCGCATCTCGACGATGCCGGCTGCCATGGGATTGTCCTCGGCGATCGGTCGCCGGAATCGCTCGGGCATGCCCCCGGTGTCCATGCTCATGCTGTCCGAACTGGCCCGGCGGTCACGAAGAATGGCAAGGCAGTCGGCGTGGGAGGCCACGACCCAGAACCCCAGCTCGCTGCGGTGGATCGGGGCCCGCTCCCGGATCTCGGCGTAGAGCGCGAACGGATCACCCGACCATCGTGGGTCGAAGGGATCGAAGACGACAGGGTCCGATGTCGGTTCAGTCGCGGAGGACATCACGAACATACGATGGTATCGGTCGTTGTCGGCTGCACCTGAAGGTGATCTGGCAACAACTGTTGCTAGTGCGGTGACATTCAAATAGCGCGCGATTGATGGACGGTCTCGAGGGC
>JADMIJ010000156.1 GCA_015478655.1 Acidimicrobiales bacterium
CGCGTCGTTCGTGCAGGTGGTGGACGCGCCGATCAGGGGACCTGAATAGTTACCTTCAACTATGGGGGCAACATGCGGGTGGGGGGTAGGGCCATAAGTCCCACTTCGGTGACGATCTAGGCGGCAACATGGTGAGCAAGAGCCGACTCTGCCAAACCCGAAGAGTCCTGTCCGATTTCGGAAGCGCTACTCAGCTCCGGAGCCGTCTCGTGTGGATCGCTGAGCGACAGTGAGATCTCCAGCAGCGGCCTCTAACGGACGTCGTCATTTGGGACTGATCGATCGTGCCCCCTGTCGCGGCCGAGCAGGCCGACGATCACCACCTTCGGGACTTATGGCCCTACCCCCCTCCTGTACCCCGGCGCACACTGGTGTCAAGGCTCGAAGCCTTCGGGCCAGAGGAGGTACGTCTGATGATGTTCTGGTCTGACAGCCATTGGGTCTTCTGGCAGGTAGCCCTCATGTGGGTCGGCATGGTCGCCTTTTGGGGACTGATCATCTGGGCCGTGTGGGCGCTGATCGGCAGCACCACCCAGAAACCCCAACAGGATCATCGAGGCGACGATGCTCGTCGCATCCTCGATCAGCGGTTGGCCAAGGGAGAGATCGAGACCGAGGAGTATCGGCGTCTACGCGAGCTCATCGCCCACGACGATCACGCTCCGATTGACGCGGGAGCGAATCGGTGACGGCGTCCCTGAAGGGCCGGTTGACCGACGGGGCCGGGTCTTCGGCGAGTTCAGTGCATTCCGTGCGGGGCTACGCCTCGGGCAAGGACGACTACCTGGTGCGGTTGCGCAAGATCGAAGGCCAAGTGCGAGGTCTGCAGAGGATGATCGAGGAGGACCGGTGGTGTCCAGAGGTGGTCACCCAGGTCGCTTCGGTGACCCGAGCGCTGCAGGAGGTCGCCGTCGGCCTGCTCGGTGACCATCTCCACCATTGCATCCTGGCGGCGGCCCGCAACTCCGAGCACGATGGGGAGGCCCGCCTCGACGAGGTCGCCACCACCATCCGCCAGGTGGTGCGGCTATGAGTGCGCCGGCTGTCACCGATCAGGGCGGTGTACGTGGCGGCGAAGTCCCGAGCGCCTCGCCCGGGATCGTCGCTGACGGGCACATCGGGTGCAATCCCGCTGTTCATTGTCCGGTGCTTCGTGCTGAAGGCATCACCAAGGCGTATCGGCGCGGCGTGTGGCCCCGGCGCCACCAGTTGGATGTCCTCCAGGGTGCCGACGTAGAACTGTGCGCCGGCGAGGTGGTGGGCCTGGTCGGTGAGAACGGCTCGGGCAAGAGCACGCTCATGAAGATCCTCGTCGGGACCCTGGGCGCAGACGACGGCACCGTGCAGATCTCTGGCCGCATGGGTTACTGCCCCCAAGAACCGCTCCTCTACGACCGGCTCACCTGCGAGGAGCACCTCGACCTGTTCGGCGTCGCCTACGGCATGGACGCCGCGGCCACTGTCGGAGCGGCCGAGGCGCTGTACGAGAGCCTCGGCTTCGCTCGGTGGCGTGACACCCAGGTGGCCGAGCTCTCGGGCGGCACCAGAGCCAAGCTCAACCTGGCGCTCGCCCTCCTGGCCGACCCCGACATCCTATTGTTGGACGAGCCTTACGCCGGATTCGACTGGGACACCTACCTCAAGTTCTGGGAGCTCACCGCCGAGCGGCGCGCCGCAGGGCGCAGCGTCTTGGTGGTGAGTCACTTCGTGACCGACCACGAGCGCTTCGACCGCCTGGTCGAGTTGCGCGCCGGGAAGACCGTGTCGCCATGATCGCCCTGGTCACCCGCCGCGCCCTGCTCGACTACGCCCGCCGACCGCTCAACTTGGTGTTCTTGGTTGCGGTCCCGGTGGTGATCGTGGTGGCGTTGGCCGGCGAGCTGACCACGTTCTCCAAGCTGCTGAACGTGGCCGCAAAGCCTGTCCACCTGGAGGTGGCCACCGCCGGCTGGGCTGCTGCGGCCGTGGCTGGCCTGGCCGGGTTCTTCCAAGTGCTCGGGTCGCGCGACGCCGATCGCCGCCTCGCCGCCGTCTCGGGACGCGCCACACCCGTCGTCGTTGGGCGCCTCGGCGCGGCAGGTGCATTGGCCGTTGCGGCCGCTGCCGCTGCCACCGTCGCCCTGGCTGCCCGGGCGGGCATCACGGACCCGTTTCGAGTGCTCTCGGTGGTCTTACTAGTCGCGGTGACGTTCATGGCGATCGGGGTGCTCGTTGGAACCCTGGTGCGCTCGGAGATGAACGGCGCCCTGATCGTCACCTTCATCTGGATGCTCAACGTATTCGTGGGGGCAGGTTCTGGGGGAGGGTCGTCGTTCGTCGCCAGGATCTTCCCCCTCCATTTCCCCACCCAGGTCCTGATCGGCCAGGCCAGCGGGCACTCCGGACCCATCGGGGACGTGGGCTGGTCGCTGCTCTGGGCGATCGGCCTGTCGGCGCTGGCCGTCGCCCGCCTGGCCTCGACCACCCGCGCCACCGGGCGCAAGGCGGTGGAACCCGGTTCGACGCCAGCGTCGACGATGAGAAGCCCGGTGGTGAGTACCGTCGCCAGCCCGCCAGTCACGTCCTTGGCACAACCCCGTTCGCCGGTGGTCGTGACCCCTGCGACGGCGTCCTTGTTGCCTGCGGATTTGTCAACGGTACGCCCGAGGGCGGCAACTCGCCTGGTCGCCGGGTCGCGCGCTGCCGCTCGCGACTACGGACGCAACCGGGTGCTGTGGGTGCTGTTGATCGTGGTCCCCGTCGCCTTCATCGCCCTGGCGGCCGAGCAAACCCCGACCAAGCTCATGCCGGTGGCGTTGGTCGCCGGCGCCAGGCACTTCACGGCCATGATCTCACTGCGGCAGGTGCATGCCGCCGAGATGGCCTCGGTCGCCTCCGCCCTCCTGGCCGGGATCGCCGGGTTGTTCGTAGTCACCGGGTCCACCGACGGCGACCGCCGCCTGGTGCTGGCCGGGTTCCGGCCCCGCGAGGTGCTCGTCGGCCACCTGGGTGTCGTGGCTGGCGCTGCCGTACTGATCAGTGCCACCTCCCTCGCTGTGTCCGCGGCTTGGATCTCCCCCCAACAGTGGGCCGTCTATGCCGGCGCCGACGTGTTGATCGCCCTGACCTACGCCATGATCGGCATGCTGCTCGGACCACTCACCGGTCGACTTGGGGGCCTCTATCTGATCCTCCTGCTGACCTTGGTCGACGTCGGCTATGGCCAGACCGTCATGTACAACCCGATCCCACCCACCTGGGGTGCGTTCCTGCCGGCGCGTGGGGCAGGACGGCTCCTGATCGACGGCGCCTTCAGCCTCGGCCTCAGCGGAGTTCGTTACCTCCTCCTCGCGCTGGGCTGGCTGGCCGTCCTCACCGCCGGTGCGGCCGTCACCTTCCGCTTTCGCATCGGGAAGAAGGTGGCCCTGGCCGTCGTAACGACACAGACACCGACCGTCCCTCCTCTGATCCCGGTCTTCGATGTGCCTCGACCGACCCAAGACACCGTCATCGACCCATGCACCCTTGTCCCAACTGAGGCGCGAGGGCGCGAACCCATGCGAACGGAGGTCCGACCATGAAACTGTCGACCACAACACGCCCAACCCCGATCGGCTCGCCGGAAATGCCGGTGCCCACGGTCGGTGGCACTGGCCGAGCGTCAACATCACTCCGATCGAGCGCTTCGGCCGAGTGGTTCTCGGTGTGGCCGCCGTCGTCGCCGGGGCGTTGCTCCTGGTATCGGCCGCCTCGGCGGTCGCGGTCGTGCTGGAAGTGTTGCTCATCGCCGCCGGACTCGATCTCGCCGTAACCGGAACTCTCGGGCACTGCCCCTTGTACGCCAAGCTCGGCCACGTGCCGCAGTCATTGCGGAGGTCGTCATGACCAGCACCCACGACGTTCACCCGCACGGCTCAACCGATGGTCCCCATGCCGGGCACGGTGGGCATGGTGGGCACGGCTGGATGATGATCGCCTGCTGCATTCCGATGCTGATCATCGCCGTCGTGCTGGTGGCGACCGGCGTGGTTAACCTTGATCATTCGTCCGACCTCCAGCTGACTGCGGGATAGTCGCCAAGTTGGTGATGGTCGACGGTCTCATCGGCGCGATGGCCGC
>JADMIJ010000032.1 GCA_015478655.1 Acidimicrobiales bacterium
ATCCTCACAACGCTGGCTGCATATACCCAGCGGATCTCCGACTCAGGACACTAGGAGACCACCACGATGCGGTGAGCGCCGAGCTTTGGTTTCGCACCCAAGCGAGGAGCGGCACGGTGGCAGCGAGCTATTCGGCGGGGCGCCTCGCGGCCGAACAGACCAGGTCACAGGTCGAATTGCGTCGTCGGTGGCGGTTGGTCTGGCACCAACTGGACCAAAGGAAGCGGCGCCAATGGCTCTCGTGATGGCTGACGACGGGCCAGCGGACGGGCCCCCTCCGACAGTGACCTCGGATCCCTCGCCCCGTGGATCTGAAACGTGGCCGAGGAAACCCTTCCTCCCACGGTGATCTGCCGGAGGGACGGGAAGATTTCGTGATTACGAGCGGGCTGCCGGCACCGGACTGTCGCGTTGGGCGAAGAGCACTTCTCTCTGGATCGGTCGGCTGAGGTCCCGGAGATCCGCTGCCAAGTCGACGATAAGGTCGTCCAATGCGATCATTCCGATGAATTGACCCCGGCGCAGCACTGCGAGCCTTCGGACCACGTGCGTTCGAAAGAGCCCGAAGGCGGCGTCCAAGTCGGCATCAGCATCAATGGAAATCACTGGCGCGCTCATGACGCTGTCGATTCTGGCGTCGGTTGGCAAACCCTTGGCGAGGCCTCGCCGGACGAGATCGCGATCGGTTACGATTCCGATGACCTCCGTTCCATCGATGATGACGAGCGAACCGATGCCGCTCTGCTCCATGACGGTTGCAGCCTCGGAGATGGTTCGTTCTGGTGCGATACTCACATCTGAGCGTCGAAGCCCTTCGACAGTCCGCACATCTACTCCTTCCGGTGATGCCCTGATACGGGAACGGTGCCTGGACTCAGGTTGGTCTGTGCTCGAAATGCTGGATGCTGGCGTCGGAACCCGGGAAGAAGAGGGCTTCATGCCCACTGTCCCCCCATCGAACAAGATAGGGCGGTGCCCCGTCCGTTCCCCGAACCTCGAGAACTTCGCCGTCACGATCCGGCTCGCCCGAGTGGTGCCCGTGGATCACGATTCGATCACCCACGCTGGCCTGCATGATGCCCTCCTCCTCGTCCGTTGGTTCCATCTACATGGTCGGCTTTCGTCTGCCACATCGCTAGGGCCGAAAGACCCCCTGATCATCCACTCGGGGAACTACGGGAATTCGGGACCTTCGGCACTCCCGACTGCTTGTGATGGGCATGAAACTGATGGGGATGGAACCCACCAAGGGCATGGCGCGGCCATTCGTCACGAGGCCGAATCCTTGCCGTTCTCCGATCCCATCTCTCCAGCCCACCTATGAATGCGTTGGCGATGATCGCAGGCCGGAGGTCCCAATGAGCCCTCGGTCTTCGCCGGCACGGATACGACGCTGTCCCTCACGAGTGGGATACGAGGTGCTCGATGGCTGCCATCCCTGAGACGCACACCCCCGCGGCGGGTAGCGGGTCGCGGCCGGACCATGGTGGTCTCTTCGTCGATGGGAGCCATCTGGTCCCCGACCCTGATGCGGACGTCGAGGTAGACGTATCGACGACTCCTCAGGGCGTGCCCCCACTTCGGGGTTTGAACTCAGCGGAGGCCGGCGAACGGCTTTCGATCGACGGTCCGAACCAACTCCCGAAGGCCCGACGCGTACCTGCTTGGCGCCGGTTCGCCAGCCAGTTGGTGCACTTCTTCGCCCTCATGCTGTGGGTCGCGGGCATCCTGGCCCTCCTGGCCGGCATGCCCGAGCTCGCTATTGCCATCTTCGCGGTAATTCTTGTCAACGGAGCGTTCGCCTTCGTTCAGGAGTCACGGGCCGAGAGGACTGCTGAGGGCCTGAAGGACCTGTTGCCCCGACGCGCATTCGTCGTCCGTGACGGACGACGGGATGAAATCGATGCTGGCGATCTCGTGGTCGGTGATCTGGTCGTCCTCCGTTCCGGAGACAGAATTTCTGCCGACATGGAGGTTCTTGGCGCCGAAGGGCTCACCATCGATACTTCGATGCTCACCGGAGAAAGCGCAGCCGTGTCCGTCGCCGAAGGAGAGCAGCTGTTTGCTGGTTGCTTCGTGGTCGGCGGAGAGGGCATGGCGAGGGTGCAGGCCGCTGGCGCACACACCCGACTGGCCTCGATTGCCGAGTCGACCCGAAAGGGTCGCCGTCCGCCCAGCCCACTAGAACGCGAATTCGGCAGAGGACGGCGGCGTCGTCCCGCGACTACTGCGAGCAGTCCCCGAGGACGAGGCCATCTCGCGGTCGGATGACTGGGGGATTCGGCTGGACAGGTCGGACAGCTGAAGCTGCGCCGGTCCGAATCGGGACCTTTGGCCCTACGGATCGCCGCTAGATCGCCGTACCGTCGCACTGGGAGGTGGTTGATGTGGACGTGGAGTTCGCACTGGCGTTGGCGGTACGGGATTGGACGAGAGGGCACTGTCCGGATGAACCGCGAGTCGCGGACAAGGCCGTGATGTTGGCACTGAGTAGTTGCGCAGGCGGCGCATCGGTGGCAGAGGCATCTGAGCAGGCTCGTGCTTTCGTTTCCAGTTGGATCCGCCACCCAGCGCACCAGAGGCACCTAGGTGCGCGACAAACCCATCAGCTCTTGGTGGCCTCGTGAATCCCCCTCCGGGGAGTGGACCCCAAATGGAACGGTTGAACGAAGAACAAATTCAAGGAGGTCTGCAATGGAAGTCGACGCCCAAGCACAGATGAGGCGGATAGATGAGCTTGAGCGGCGCGTCGAGTCCTTGGAGCACCGTCTGGTCACGCGGGATGTGCTGGATGACGAGATCTGCAGCCTCGAGCGCCGACTACGAGAGGTCAGGGAGCTCTCTGAGGGCTAGGTGTCAGGCTGACGAGTTCCGCTGACGAGTTCCTTAGTGGTTAGTCGTTTCACGAGGGAAATTTGGGTATCGAATCGGGTACGGCGTCGCTAAGAGTCTGGGCAAATACCCGCGCGATCGGGATGATCGGGCTAGAGCGGTGGCGGCTCGGGAAGTTCCACTTGCGGTCCCTCGCCGGCGATGCGGAACCTTCGACCGCTGATATTGGTCGCCTCGATGCGCACCAGGCGGAGGTCCATTGTTCCCCCCGACCAGGGCCCGATGGGGATCGATTTCGCCCTCGCATGTCCATCCTCGTCGCTCACCGCCGAGGCGACGCCTTGGAGCAGGACGCTCCAGCTGGTACCGCTCAGCGGCTCGTCCCCCTCGGCCTGAAAGGCCACGACAGCGCCTCGGGTGGCGGCATCCAGCTTTGTCCCGAGGATGGTACGAAAGAGCACCGATTCCCCGAAAAGCGTGAAGTACACCGGGAGGATGACGGGAAGGGCATCGATGCTGGCACCGATGCGCCCGACCGACGCGAGGCTCAAGAGCTCGAAGCACTCTGGCCGACCGAGGATCGCGCGCTCTGTTTCTCCGCTAGTTCCCACTTCAACGACATTGGCGGATCGAGAAGGGGCCAGCTAGGGCCGAAAGTCCCAACGCATCGATCGGCTCAGCGCTGTCGACTCGCCTCGCTGCTCAACCGATGGCTTCGACGTCGTGGTCGGTCGCCTGACCTTTGCGGGGCGGAGGATTCCGAGCGGCCTCCTCCTCGGCTCTGGCGCCGATGAGCACGAAGACTCCGATGAGTACCAGCCAGAAGTCGTAGAGGAAACCGGCGACAACCATGGCCGTTCCGAGGTACCGGGCGATCCGACTGGCCAGAATCGTGGCCTCGAGGTGGCTCCGATGGTGCGCCAGGGCGGCGCGGAGGACCCGCCCACCGTCCATGGGCAAAGCGGGAAGTAAATTGAACGCCCCGAGGAGCAGGTTCAGCCAGCCCAAACGGACCCACCAGTTACCCACGAACAGGGTAGGGGGCCAGATGTGTGCCCCGGTCACCAGTCCGGCGACAAGGAGAAGTAGGCCGATGCCCAGGCTGATCAACGGGCCGACGATGGCCACGGCCAACTCATCATTGGGCGCCTTGGGCATCGTCTCCAGCTGCGACATCCCTCCCAATGGGAACAGGACGATGCCGAGGACATGGGCGCCCCGCCGTCGAGCCACGATGCAATGGGCAACCTCGTGGGCCACGACCGACGTGAAGAGAGCCACGATCCATGCCAGGCCGGAAACGACGGCACTCGCTCCCGCGCTCCAGTCCACGGCGGCCACCAAGGCGATGAGCAGGAAGAAGCTCCAGTGGAGCCTGATGGGGATGCCAGCCACTCGGCCGATCGAGAAGCTGTGCCCGTGACCGGCAACCGGCGTGTGCGGATTGGCTCGCTGCGACCGGCCTGCCGCCACTCCTTTCGGCTTCGGTGTCTCCTGCGTGCCCGACATAGTCACCATCGTCCTCGACCTCTGAGCATCGGACCAGGGCCGAATGTCATCACTGGAACCGGCGCGCCGGCCTGCTCAAACCAAGGAAGACAGGTTGACGATCTACTTCCCGTCGCGCATAACCAGCACCGGGCAGTGGGCGTTGCTCACGCAGTGTTCGCTCACCGACCCCAGCAACATGCCGGCGAATTCGCCGTGGCCCCGACTGCCGACCACCAGTAGGTCTGCTCCCTGGGAGGCCTCCACCAGCACGGGGGAAGGGTGGCCCTCGACGACGGTTGATGCGATCGACACGCCGGGGTGCGCCTCACGAATCGGCTGGAGAAGGTCGCCGAGCAGCTTCTCGCTCTCGTGTGTCGGGTCGTAGTCGGAGGGCACGGAGAGCGCCCATCCATAGCTGATAGGCCATTCCCACGTCATGAGGACCTTGAGGCCGGCTCCGGTGAGCTCAGCCTCTGTGGCTGCCCACTCCAGGGCGGCGATCGACGACTTCGAACCGTCGACGCCTACGACGATCCGGCGATCGGTTTCTGCGCTCGTGGTCATCAGCGCTCCCTCCTTTGGGAAATTGATGGTACCGGTTCCGGGCGGGATTCCGGACCTGTTCCGATCGGTGCCGTCGGTGGCAGGAGCCTGCCTGTGCTGGCCGACGACGATCACCGGGCATCGCGCCAGCTGGACGCATCTCCGACTCACCGAACCGAGCAAGAGGCCTGTGAATCCG
Source organism: Acidimicrobiales bacterium (assembly GCA_015478655.1). GTDB lineage: Bacteria > Actinomycetota > Acidimicrobiia > Acidimicrobiales > RAAP-2 > Bog-756. The sequence continues at coordinate 5,066 of JADMIJ010000032.1, forward strand.
CCACGACCCCGCGAACCGACCACGAGGAGATCGGCCACAGCGCTCTCTTCGATGAGTACTGATTCTGGCAGGCCCGCATGAGTTCTGCTGGCGATCGCGAGCTCCGGAGCGATCCTTTTGGCCTGCGCGGTCGCCTCGTCGACGTGCTCCCGCATGACCCGGTTCACCTCTTTGACAGAGACAAAGACATGGCCCGGGCCGAAGGCAGTGACAATGGCGAGGACCGCACCCGTCAGCTGAGCCTGAGTGGCCGCCCACTCCAGGGCGGCCGTCGCATTGGCGGATCCGTCAACACCGACCGCGATCCGACGCGCGGTTCCAACATCTGTCCTATCAACGTTCTCTTTCGCCACTGCCTCTGGTCCTTTCGCACTCATTTGCTGGTTCCCCTGACCGGTGGCAGTCCAAGCTCACCAGCGACGCGTGAGACATCACCGAACGGGTTCGAACGGTTCAGCTCCCGGCGCCACGGTGGTGCCCTCCGGCCCCTGGATGCTGCCGATGACCAGGCCCGTGGCCGACGTCAGCCCCAAGGCATGGCCTTCTCTTTGTTGCGTTGCGACAGAGGTTGGCCAGGGGATCTTGATCGATCGACTGGTGCGGATTGCTCCGGTGCCGGAGGCTTGGTGACGAGTGACATCTGTTCTCCCTTTCCGGACGGAGTAGGTCCGATTCCGTGTTGGCCGTACAAGTGCAACGTACGGAAGGAAAGGAACAAGCAATAGGGGAAAAGGTCCCATTCGCGATGAGCGCTGCCTTCGCGCTTTGCGCCTGCTGTTACCGACGACCCCGTTGGACCGCCAGAGGCACTACTGACTGAGGGGTACCTGCCACACGAGTACCGTCCCGCCACCGACCGGGCTGTCGACTTCGAACTGGCCGTGCAGCTTTTCGGCGCGCCGCCGCAGATTGCCCAGCCCGAGTCCGCCGCCCCCCGACTCCGACGCACCCATCCCGCGGCCGTCATCTTCAACCCGAAGTCGACAGTGACCATCGGTTGCGGTGACGACGACGGTGGCCATGGTGGCCTGGGCGTGACGCCCGATATTGGTGACCGCCTCCCGGATGACGGCCAGGAGGTGCTCGCCGACCAGGTCGGGGACGGCGGCATCGACGGGCCCTTCGAAAGAGGCGCGAACGTCGAAACCGACAACCGGCCTCAGGTCCTGCAACAGCGAGAGCACGTTGTCTCGGAGGCCCCGGCCGAGCCCATCCGATCCCAGCTCGAAGATGCTGGTCCGGACCTGCCGGATGGTGTCGTCGACGTCAGCGATCGTCGACTTCAACCGGTCCGTGTTGCGCAGTGCGGCCGGATTGGCCTCCATGCTTTGGAGCGACAGGCCGATTGCGAACAGGCGTTGGATGACCGTATCGTGCAGATCCCGGGCCATCCGGTCCCGCTCCTCGAAGATCGCCACTTCTTGGACTTGCGTATGGAGGCGGGCGTTCTCGATGGCGATGCCTGCGGCTATCGCCAGAGCACCGACCAAGCCCTCGTCGTCACTGGTGAACTCTGACCACCCGATCTTGTCGGTGAGGTAGAGGTTGCCGTACACCTCACCCCGCACCTTGATGGGCACGCCCAGGAACGAGGTCATGGGGGGGTGATGGGGCGGGAAGCCGTAGCTGTCTGCGTGGGAGCTGAGCCGCGCCAACCGAATAGGCCGGGGGTCACTGAGGAGGAGGCCCAGCACGCCTTTGCCGGTCGGACGAGCACCGATTCTCTGTTCCTCCTCGGGGTCGAGACCTACGGTGATGAACTCTGACAGTGCGGTCCCGTCCTCGTTCAGTACCCCGAGGGCACCGTAACGGGCATTGGTGATGGAGCGTCCTTCGTCGATGATGTGCCTGAGCAAGGTGGGTAGGTCCAGGTCCGCCTCGAGCAACAGCGTTGCCTCCAGCACGCGCCGGAGCCTGGCTGGATCCTCTATCGAGTGGAAGGGCACGCTGGATCCTCCATCGATTGGTAGGGCACGGAGGCCTCCAACGATCCGGACCACTGATCCGGGCAGCTAAGGTACATTCGCACGGTCGTGTCGGGATACTACCGTGCTCGGCAGCGCCCAGGCAACGGTCGCCACCAGGTCAGGACGTCCAGGGTGGTCGTCTGACCCGCCTGGAATGACTGGCCGCCGTGGCCGAGTTTGGAGGATGGTCGTTGAGTATCAGGGTGTTCCTTCTCGACGATCATGAGATCGTGCGTACCGGACTCCGGTCGTTGTTCGAGACAGCGGAAGACTTTGCCGTGGTGGGCGAGGCAGCCACCGGTCAGGAGGCGCTGGATCGGATTCCCCCCGTCCGTCCTGACGTGGCCATCCTCGACGTGCGGCTGCCGGACGGGAGCGGCATCGAGGTCTGTCGGGAGATCCGATCGAGCTCGCCCGAGATCGCCTGCGTGATGTTGACCTCCTATGCAGACGACGAGGCCCTGTTCGCCGCCATTATGGCCGGCGCTGCGGGCTATGTCCTGAAGCAAGTTGGTGCGACGAGCCTCTTGGAGGACATTCGGCGGGTGGCCGGCGGTCAGTCGTTGCTCGACCCGGCACTGACCGAGCGCGTCCTCGAGCGAATGCGGGATCGACCCCACGAGGATCCTCTCTTGGCCAGCCTGACGTCTCAGGAGCGCAAGATCCTCGACCTCGTGGCCGAAGGTCAGACCAATCGTCAGATTGCCGCCACGCTCTACCTGGCCGAGAAGACGGTGAAGAACTACGTGTCCAACCTCTTGGCCAAGCTGGGCATGGAGCGACGGACACAGGCTGCCAGCTATGCCACGCGGATTGCCGAGCGTTCGGCTCAGGCACGTCGGACTGATGGCACCGGGACGTGAGGGTACCCGCCCGAAGACACAGCCCCATTCGCGGCTACTCCAGAGGGATCCCTCGTGACGCCAGTACTCGCTCGAGGCGCCGTCGTTCGTCCTGAGGCGACCCAAAGCCCTCAGAGTCGCAGTCGATACCGAGCGATCGGGTATACCTGATCAGCGCCATGTCGTAGGCCATCTGATCCGCCAGCGCCGGCGTCGTCGAGGCCTGACCGGATGGCGACCGCTGACTCCAGATCACCTCATGCCGGCGCCGGACCAACTGGGCCAACGCCTCGGCGCCCGACGGTGCGCCCTCCGACTGGTCTTGTGCCCGGAGCGCGGCATCAAGAAGGTCGCTGTAGAGAGACCTGGGAGGCATCGCGGCCTTCCTTCGAGAGATCGAATCGATCACGACGGCGGCGACGCACCGGAGGCGGGCCTCACGTGCTGTCGCGACTGCAACGCAGCGCCGCCTCGGCAGCATCGTATGCACTGCGGAGATCTCGCAGCAGCTGTTCCAACCCCAGACGCAGTGAGCTGAGATTGGAATCGGCGTCGTCGCCAAGGTCGCTGAGGCGCGACCGCGCCGCCAGGTAGACGTTCTGCGTGGTGTCGAGACGCTTGCGAATCTCGTCTCGGATGTCCAGGTTGGCCAGATCGAGTTGCACCAGCAACTCGTCGATCTTCGCCCGCCACTCATCGAGCGTCAGTCCCATCTGTTCGATGGCGCTGCGCTCTGACTCTGCCCCCGACCCCATGTGCTCGGTGTGCCCGGCACCCTTCTCGCTTGTTGCAACTTTGGGCATCGTGAACTCCTCCTCCGATCGATCTCCATCCATGGTGTCGGAGTGATGCCCGCACAGGTAGGGCCAAACGTCCCGACCGGCTCCCACCGATGTCCTGAAGGACCTTTGGCCCTGGTCGCACGATCTCGGTCGTGGTCACCTGGCTCTGTGAGCGGAACAAGGGCTCGGTGCCGGTGATGATTGGGCGACCGCAGTCCGTCGACGCCAGGGTGGGAGTGGTTGGCTGCTTTCGGAGACCTCGAGGTGCTGGCAGCCCTCGAACGGCTGCCGTCCTCCTCAGGTGGCCAGCTGACCGGGGCAGGTCAGGGATGAAACGCATCGGCACCGACTCTCGACTGGCTTGGGTTGTGGCCAGATGAGCCGGTCCGGATCCAATGGACATCTGGAGGTCCTCGACCGAACTGAGTGCGTGCAGTTCCTGGCTGGGCAGGGAGTCGGTCGGGTCGCTGGCACCGTCGAGGGGCGTCCGGTGATCCTTCCGGTCAACTATGCAGTGGTGGGGGATGCCGTCTTGGTTCGAGCGCGGCGGGGTGGTGACCTCGACAGGATCACGTGCGACACCGTGGTGGCTTTCGAGGTCGATGGCAGTGACAGCATCTATCACGAGGGCTGGAGCGTGCTGGTCGTCGGTCGATCCGCCCATGTCACGGACCCAGCTGAGCTCGACGCGCTCCGAAGCCTGCGCCTCCTGTCCTGGGCAGGCGAGGGACGGGACCTCTTCATCCGCATCGTCCTTGACGACGTCACCGGTCGACGCATCCACCACCTCGAGCCCTGAGTGATGCAAATGGATGGCTCGAGGTCCGCACCGGTGCTGCTCAGTTCAGCTCCGGCGACCACAACCCGATCCGCGGGACCTTTGGCCCTATGCGGTCGCCTCGGAGAGGCATCCAATTGATGTGACGGCAGCATGTGCTGTGCGGCAGGAGGAGGGCACCATGAGTGCGAACAAGAACCGGCACCAGGGCGCACAGGGCGGTCACTCGACCAGAGTGGCGCTGAGTCCCTATTTCATCGAAGACGTCGCCTTGACGCCCAGCGAGTTGGCCCGGGCGCGTGTCACCGACATCAGCGTCGTCGCTCTCCGTCAGTCGTGACCCCTTGAGAAGGGAAGGGGGTGCCATGCCGCAGAACGACCACCAACGCGACACGCAGACCGTTCTGGTCGGCGTCGATGGTTCGGAGCATTCGCGGCAGGCCCTGAAGTGGGCTGCCGACGAGGCGAAACGAAGAGGAGCGCTCCTCAGGATCATCTATGCCGAGCTCAAGGAGCCCAAGAACCTACCGGCCTGGTATGAGCCTGGTTCATCCGACCTTTCACCGGGGCAGGCGATTGTCGACGACGCCTATGGGTTGGTGGCGACTCGCCACCCCTCGGTGGTGGCGCGGGCTGAAGTCGCCGAGAGCCCGGCTGCGCTTGCGCTCACCGCGGCCAGCAGGTCGGCTGAGCTCTTGGTGGTCGGAGCCCGCGGCAGGGGTGGCTTCGAGGAGCTGCTGCTCGGCTCAGTGAGTGATCGGTGCATCCAGCATGCCGGCTGTCCCGTGGTCGTCGTCCATGCAGACCCAGACGACCGCCCGTTGCGAGCGGTCCCGCCTCGAATCGTGGTCGGTATCGATGGCTCGGCCGGATCCACCCGGGCCCTGCGGTGGGCGCTGGACGAGGCGAAGTTGCGGTCAGCGTCTGTCGAGGCTGCCTTTGTCTGGCAGTACCCTCCGACAGGCGCATTCGCGTTGGGTCCGGCTCGGGGCTACGAAGTGGTCAGCCGGGAGATCATCGATGCCGCCAAGGAGTCAGCAGAGACGTGGGCACCGGAGGTCCCTTTCACGGCCGAGGCACGTTTCGACGGTACCGTTCCGGCTCTCCTCGACGCGTCCCGGGAAGCCGATCTCCTGGTCGTCGGGTCTCGGGGTCACGCAGGGTTCAAGCATGCGCTCCTGGGGTCGGTCGCTCATCAGTGCGCCCGCCATGCCCATTGTGCAGTGGCCATCACCCGGCCAGGAGTTGGCGAGGAGGACTCGGCAACGACTCCCCCGGTCATCGGGGAGGCGATTGACCTCCATGGCGCCGTTCACTCCTAGCCTGGGCGGCCTCCCCGTCGCCAGCGAATCGAATGGTCACAGTCGAAGGGCACCACCGTGCAGGAGCAGAGGGCGTCGATGAATAACGTTGGAGACCTGGGGCGCCGACTGGCGGAGCGCCGAGGCCAACTCGGACTGACCGAGGAACAAGTCGCCAGCCGGGCCGGAATGAGTCCCACCTACATCCGCGTCCTGGAGTCGAGCCCATCACCAGTGGTGTCGGCCGCAGCCCTGTGGAGGCTGGCCGACGCCCTCGAAACGTCAGTGGACGACATCAGTGGGAGCGGGATGGCCGCTCCTCCGGGCCGCGGAGATCCATCGGATCGACCGGACCTCGGGCATCTGAGCATTGAAGAATGCAACGCATTGGTCGCACCCGGGGGAGTAGGGCGTTTCGTCTTCGTTGACCAACGCGGACCAGCGGCGCTGCCGGTGAACTTTCGTGTCCTGGACGGAGACATTGTCTTCCGCACCAAGTCGGAGGCCGCGTTTCTTGCTGATCCATTGCGTAGAGAGGTCTCCTTCGAAGTCGACCATCTCGACGAAGCCCTGACCGAGGGTTGGAGCGTCCTGTTCACCGGTCAAGGCCATGTCATCGTCGACCCGGCCGAGCGGGACCGTGCCCGAACCCTGGGCGTCGCTCCTTGGGCCGGCGGTGAGCGCGAGGCCTACGTCCGCTTGGTGCCGCGGAAGGTCACCGGTCGTCGCATCAGGCGGTCTGGGGATGGCTGATACCAAGAGGCAAGGTGATCCACAACACCAAGCTGGCCGCTATCCCAGCGAGTTGGCCGGCGACGTCGAGACGATTGGAGGGGTGACGGTCCACCTGCGGCCTATCCGTGCTGATGATGGCGGTCGCCTGCAGGAGTTTCACGAGCATCTTTCTCCGGAGTCGGTCTACCGTCGGTTCTTTTTCATGCATCGGAAGTTGTCGGTGGCCGAGACGGAACGGTTCACCCACGTCGACTACGTGGACCGGCTGGCTCTCGTCGCTGAGCACGCCGGTCGACTGGTGGCAGTTGGTCGCTATGAGCGGCTTCCCGGGACTGCAGATGCCGAAGTGGCCTTTGTGGTGGCCGACGAGTTGCAACATCAGGGGATCGGGACAATCTTGCTCGAACATCTGGCCGAGGCGGCCCTGAAGAACGGCGTGACCGCCTTTGTCGCCCAGACGTTGTCGGAGAACCGCGACATGCTCGACGTCTTCATGAACTCGGGGTTCCATGTGACATCGACTAGGGAGCATGGGACGGTCAACGTTCGATTCCCGATCGAGCCTGACGATGCCTATCGCTCGGCCTTCGCTGAGCGCCATCATCCGGAAGCTGATGAGCACTCCCAAGCCATGGCCCCACCATGCTGATCGTGAGCGGGCCTGCGGGGGGAGGTGAGCACATCGGGGTCGACCACCCCGAGCGACCGGGGCGGATTGGAGCCGTGATGGCGGGTGTCGACGACCTGCACCTTGGCACCGATCTGCACATCCTGGCGCCGGTTGCTGCTGATGTGGCCCAGATGGCCCGGGTTCATGACCTTCGTTATCTCGAAGAGTTGGAGGCCTTCTGCCACGCCGGCGGCGGCAGTCTCGATCCTGACACCTATGCCACGCCCGACTCGTGGTCGACCGCCAGGCTGGCGGCTGGTGCGGGACTGGGAGCAGTCGACGCGCTGCGAGAGGTGGACGATGGCGTGGCCTTCGTCGCCGCCCGCCCGCCCGGTCACCACGCGCTCCGTGATCGTGCCATGGGGTTCTGCCTGCTCAACAACATTGCCATCACGGCTGCGGCGCTCGTGGCCAGCAACGAACGGGTCCTCATCGTCGACTGGGATGTCCACCATGGCAACGGCACCCAGGCGATTTTTTGGGACGACCCCAATGTCCTGTATGTCTCCACTCACCAGTGGCCGCTGTTCCCGGGGAGTGGGGCCGCAGGTGAGATTGGGGGCGCCGCCGGCTTGGGCCAGACCGTCAACATTCCGCTCCCCGCCAAGGCCACCGGCGATGTGGTCCGTCGAGCGATTGAAGAGGTGGCTCTCCCCGTCATCGACGATTTCGAGCCGACCTGGGTGCTCGTCTCGGCGGGGTTTGACGCTCATCGAGACGATCCCCTGGCCGACCTTGGTCTCTCGAGTGGCGACTTTGCCGAACTGGCGAGACTGGTGGCTGGTCTTGCGCCTCGGCCGGGTCGACTCGCCCTCTTCCTCGAGGGCGGGTACGACTTGGATGCATTGCGGATGTCGGTGGCCACAACGCTGGGAGCGCTCCTCGGTGGCATCTACCAACCCGAGGACCCGACCTTCGGTGGGCCAGGAATGGAGTTGGTGGACCAAGCCCGGGAAGCACGGGTCGTCGCCCATCGACGGGCGCTGGATCGGGCGCTCAGCCAGGGACATGTCCAGTGGCCCTGATCCGGACGATCGCGGTCGGCTTCGACGGGTCACCGGATGTGGAACCTGCGGTCCGCTGGTCCATCGATCTGGCGAAGCAGATCGGAGGTGAGGTCGTCGTGGTGCATGCAATCGGTCTGCTCGAGCATGCCGCTCAGCCGGGAATCATCGCCGAACTCGAAAAAGCCGTGCGGGACCTCTCCCGGGAGCGAGGGATCGAACCGGCTCAAGTCCACTGGCATCCGGTCGACGGGGACCCATGCTCGGCGCTCATCCGTGTGGCGAGCGCTCCCGTAGCCGCAGACCTCATCGTCGTGGGCTCGCGCGGCCAAGGTGCGCATTCCGGTCTCCTTCTTGGTAGCACCAGTCTCGAACTGGCGGAACGCACGACCATTCCACTGGTGATCGTGCCAATGGCGGGGCCAGACCCAGACTAGGAATCGACAGACCCAGACTAGGAATCGACGGCTCTGGTCCGCCTCATGGCCGATCCCGTGCGGTGGTCGAAGGGCTGGTCATGATGGTGGTACCGGGCTGGCACCACGTCGGCGGCTGAGCGGCGACCTGGACGAGGACGGGTTCGTGGCAAGTGATGGCCACGCGGTGGTGCTCGGCCCGGACGCCCACGTGCTTCCCTCCGAAGCGAAATGTGAGGCCGAGCGCGCTCCAGCTGTCAGGGAGGCAGGGGTTGACGACCAGCCTCCCTTGCGCAGCCTTCAGGCCGATGAAGCCGAAGGCCAGGGCCTGCCACACTCCGCCCATGGTGGCCAGATGCAGGCCTTCGGCGGTGGTGCCGGTGAGATCGTCCAGGTCGAGCCGAGCCGCAGTGCGGAACAATTCGAGCGCCTCCTCCGGCTGGCCGGCCCCGCGCCAGGAGTGATGCGTGGATTGCCGGGGAGAGCGAGCTTCCGTGCGCCGTCCGGGGACCATAGAAATCCAGGCACGGCTGGAGCGACCCGTCCACCACCTCTCCTGGCACAAGATGGTGGAGCATGAGCACATCCGCCTGTTTGATGAGCTGCGAACCCGACACCCGCTCGGCCCCCAGCAGTACGTCGGCGGCGACCGGCGGCGGGGCAACCTGGGAGATCAGCAGCGGCTCCAATTCGAAGTAGCCGGTGAACTGTTCGTAGAGGGCTCGTTCAGGGTTCCAGCCGTCGAGCAATCCGTCGGCCAGTTCTCGCCAGAGGGCTGGTTCTTGATCGCCATCGGACTGGACAAGGAGCTCCGCACCGCGGCGAAGGTTCCAGCGTGCCATGACGTTCGTATAGGCGTTGTCGTCCACGAGCTGGTGGTACTCGTCGGGGCCCATCACGCCGTCAATGTGACCACTGCCGTCTTCATCGACCCGAATGCGGCTGGCCCAGTATCGGGCGGTGTCGACCAGGAGGTCACGGCCGGCCCCGACCAGAAACGAAGCATCGCCCGTCCACGCCGCGTACTGTGCCGCCGCCCAAGCCACGTCGGCCGCGATGTGCTCCTCGTGAGCGCCGGTCGTGATGGCGATGCGCTCGTTGTGTTTTCCCCGCGCCGTCCGGGGCGTGACGTCTCTCCCGTCGCCAGCCGACTCCCAGGGGAATCGGGCACCAGCCAGGCCTTGCGCTGAGGCTGCGATGCGAGCCGCCGGGAGACGGCGGATCCGGTACTCGAGCATGGCTCGGGCGGCAGCAGGCCGAAGGGCGGCCAGGGCCGGTAGCACGAAGACGTCGGCATCCCAGAAGACGTGACCGGCGTAGCCCCGACCGGTCAGACCACGGGCCCCCACCGCGGTTTCCCCGGTGTCACCGGCCGCACTGAGGAGATGGAACACCGCGAAGCGGGCCGCCAACTCCATCTCGGGGTCGCCTTCGATCACCACGCCGGCATCTTCCCAGCGGTGAGCCCAGGTCGATCGGTGTTGGGCGAGCAAGGCGTCGAACCCGACGGCGTCAATCTGTGCCAGCCGGTCCAGGGCCTCGTCCGTCCTGCCGGCGACGGGAGGGCCGGCGACCCAAGTGGCCATCCGCTCGATCACTCGGCGACCTGGGGCAGTGACCACTCGGTCTCGGGCGGCAACGGTGATCTGCGATCCGGCGTGGTCGGTCGAGGCGGCCGATGGATCGCCGCGGCGTACTCGTTCGAATCCAACCGCCTCCACCGGAGGCCGGAGAGGCTCACCGGGTTCGAGATGGAGCGGGGATGACTCGGCTCGGAGCGCCATGGCGTGTGGCGACCCGGCCGAGACGAACCGCATCGACCTCACTCCATCTGCCTCCGGGTCCATACGGACAAGGGTGCCGCCGCGCAAGTCGAGCACGCGGCTGGCGGTCTTCCGACCGTCGACGCCCGGTCGATCGAGCCCGGTCCAGAGGGGACCCGGCAGGAGGTGACCGTCCCAGGTGTAGACGCCGTTCACGAGCAGCAAGGGCGCCGTGCCATCGCCATCCTCCTCGGTGGACGCTCGCACCCCGACAAAGCCATTTCCGAGGGTGCCGAGTGCCTCGGCGAGCCGGTCTTCCTCGGGAAGGGTCGGCAGAGGAACCACCCAGGTCGGGTCGAGATCGATGTTCGGCACTCGGAGCGCCGCGCGGCGCGATAGTTGGTCGTCGAGCAATTCGATCAACCGGGGTGGACCTCCCCTGACGTGCACGACCCGCTCGGGTACGGTCCCCGATTCCATTCCGATCGAGACGACCACGGCACGGGAGAAGGCATCGACCAAGCGATGGCGGCGACCGCCTCGCATGTCCCCGCCCCCGAAATCGCCATCACAGACGAGCACCAGTTCACCTGTGATTCCCCGTCGAGCGAGCCAGTCGGCCGCCCAGGCCGCAGCATCCGCCTTGTCGGTCAGGGCACGAGCCGGATCGGGGCTGTCGATCTCTCGCGGCACGAGCTGGGGCCCGGTGGAGGTGACGGTATGGATCTCGGCGCCCTGACTGGAACAAAGGTGCAGTTGACCTGCACCGTGGGGTCTGGCCCGAAGCCGCGCCTCGACGGTGTCGACGTGGCTGGTCACGATGACCACGTGGACCCCCGCAGCGCACAGCGCTTCGATTCGCGCCCGCAGCTGGGATGCATCCGCCCGGCGATCGAGCCCGATCGTGCCATCCCAGTCGAGCACGATTGCCTCGAACGTCTGAAGAGCCTTTTCGTTCACCTGGCCGTGACCGGGGGAGCGGGGAACGCGGTCAGGCGCAGACGGCGGTCATCCGGCTCTGTGTCAGACCTGGCGATCAGCTCGGGCATGGCTACCCAAGGTCCCTTGTTCCACTCCAACGCCAGGCAGCGATCTCAGGTGGATCCTCCCCGTGCTCTCGCCCGTAGCGCCGGGCGTCGAGCCGTGCGTCGATCATTCGCTGCCGCAAGGAAGCGGTGCGAGGGCCGAGTCCCGGGACCCGGTCGAGCACGTCGATGACCAGGTGGAACCGATCAAGGTCGTTGAGCATCACCATGTCGAACGGAGTGGTCGTCGTTCCTTCCTCCTTGTATCCGCGGACGTGGATGTTGTCGTGGTTGGCGCGCCGGTAGGTCAGTCGGTGGATGAGCAGCGGGTAGCCGTGGTACGCGAAGATCACCGGCCGGTCAGCCGTGAAGAGGGTGTCGAATTCACGATCGGATAGGCCATGAGGGTGTTCGGTGTCCGGCTCGAGCCGCATCAGGTCGACCACGTTCACCACGCGCACCTTTAGGTCGGGCAGGTGCTCGCGGAGGAGCTGCACGGCGGCCAGTGTTTCGAGTGTCGGAATGTCGCCGCAACAGGCCATGACCACGTCGGGAACCGAGTCGCCGTTGTCCGAGGCAAAGGACCAGATGCCGAGCCCGGTGGTGCAATGGTCGAGCGCCTCGTCCATGGTCAACCAGTCATGCTGTGGTTGCTTGCCGGCAACGATGACATTGACATAGTTTCGGCTTCGCAGGCAGTGGTCGGCGACCGATAGCAGGCAATTGGTGTCTGGTGGGAAGTACACCCGAACGATCTGCGCCTTCTTGTTGACGACGTGGTCGATGAAGCCTGGATCTTGATGGGAGAACCCGTTGTTGTCCTGTCTCCACACGTGACTTGAGAGCAGGTAGTTCAGAGAGGCGATGGGACGCCGCCACGGAACCTCTGCGCTGACCTTCAGCCACTTCGCATGCTGATTGAACATCGAGTCGACGATGTGGATGAACGCCTCATAGCAATTCAACAGACCGTGCCTCCCGGTGAGGAGGTACCCCTCGAGCCACCCCTCGCATTGGTGCTCGGAGAGGGTCTCCATGACTCGTCCGTCGGGAGCCAGGTGATCGTCACCGGCGCGAAGTTCGGCGTCCCAGGTCCGGTCGGTGACCTCGAACACGTCCTGAAGGCGGTTGGACGAGGTCTCGTCCGGCCCGAACAGCCGGAAGGTGGTCGGATTGGCCCGGATGACGTCCCGGAGGAAGCCGCCGAGCACGTGTGTTGCCTCGCGCATCACGGACCCGGGGCTCGGGACGTCGACGGCATAGTCGCAGAAGTCGGGAAGGTCGAGATCGGAGAGGAGAAGACCGCCGTTGCCGTGGGGATTGGCGCTCATCCGCCGTTCACCAGAGGGAGGTAGCGCCATGACGCTGTCGTTCGGCCGGCCGTCGCTGTCAAAGAGCTCCTCGGGGCGGTAGCTGCGGAGCCATGCCTCGAGCTGGGCCAGGTGTTCGGGATTGGTGCGGACCCCGGCCAAAGGAAGTTGGTGGGAACGGAACGTGCCCTCCACCGGAAGCCCATCGACCACCTTGGGACCGGTCCAGCCCTTGGGCGTGCGCAGGATGAGCATCGGCCATGTCGGCCGCGAGCGGACTCCTCCGGAACGGGCGGAATCCTGGATCTCGTGGATCTCGGTGAAGATGGCGTCGAGGGCGGTAGCCATGCGACGGTGCACGACCATCGGGTCTTCCCCATCGAAGCCGCCCTCGACGAGGACCGGCCTGTATCCGTAACCGGTGAACAGGGAGAGGAGCTCGACCGTGGGGATCCGGGCCAGTACGGTCGGCGCCGCGATCTTGTAGCCGTTGAGGTGGAGGATCGGGAGGACGACGCCGTCGTGGCGGGGATCGAGGAACTTGTTCGAGTGCCACCCGGTGGCCGCCGGCCCCGTCTCGGCCTCACCGTCCCCCACCACACAGGCCACGACGAGGTTGGGGTTGTCGAACGCAGCGCCGAAGGCGTGGCTCAGCGCGTACCCCAATTCACCTCCCTCGTGGATGGATCCCGGGGTTCCCGGGCTGCAGTGGCTGGGGATCCCGCCGGGGAACGAGAACTGGCGGAACAGCCGAGCCATCCCCACCCCGTCTCGCGGCACGTGGGGGAAGCGCTCGCTGTAGGTACCCTCCAGCCAGGTATTTGCGACGACCGCCGGTCCACCGTGACCCGGCCCGCAGACGAAGAGGGCGTCGAGCTCCCGAACCTTGATGCACCGGCTCAGATGGGCGTAGAGGAAGTTGAGCCCTGGGCTGGTTCCCCAGTGACCGAGCAACCGGGGTTTGATGTCCTCGGGAACGAGTGGCCGTTGCAGCAGCGGATTGCCCATCAGATAGATCTGGCCCGCGGTGAGGTAGTTGGCGGCCCGAAAATAGGCGTCGAGTTGGCGCAGATCGTCCTCGTCGGTTTGGATGGGAGATCGCGGAAGATCGGTGGAGGTCATCGGCCACACCTCGGCTCTGTCGCTGGATCGGTACTCGTCACGGCGTCGGCCTGGCGAAGGAATCTGGCAAGGTGGGCAGGTGCAGATCCTCGTCGTCAACGCCGGATCCAGCAGTCTGAAGCTGAGGCTGTTGGATGACGCCGACCATCTGGTGGTGTCGACCGAACTTCCCCAGCAGGACCCCTCGAAGCTGAGCTCGGCCCTGAGGACGTTCCTTGACGAGAACCCGGGCGTGGCGGCGGTCGGCCACCGGATCGTCCATGGTGGCTCGGCGTTCAAGGAGCCCGTCCTCCTCGACGACGATGCCGATGCCATCCTCGAGGCGCTGGCCGATCTGGCCCCGCTGCACAACCCGGCCGGTCTGGCCGCCGTTCATGCCATCAGAGCCCTTCGACCCGGTCTTCCCCAGATCGCCTGCTTCGACACTGCGTTCCATGCCGACATGCCGGCCAGGGCCTCCACCTACGCCATACCTCGCCGGTGGCGGGAGCAGTGGGGCATTCGACGCTTCGGATTCCACGGCCTCAGCCACTCCTGGGCCAGCCGCCGGGCCGGCGAGCTGCTCCAGCGCCGGCGCGGACAGCTCCGTCTGGTGACGGCCCATCTCGGCGCCGGCGCCTCGCTGGCCGCGGTGGCCTTCGGTCACTCGGTCGACACGACCATGGGGTTTACCCCGCTGGAGGGACTGGTGATGTCGACCCGCTCCGGCAGCGTCGACCCCGGACTGGTTCTTTGGGTCCAGCGCCACGGTGGGCTGTCGACCGATGACGTCCAGGAGGCTCTCGAGCGGGATTCGGGACTGCGGGGACTCTGGGGAGGGTCCGGTGATCTCCGCGAGGTGATCGCAGCCATGGATGCGGGGGACCAGGACGCCCGTTTGGCCTACGAGGTCTATGTGTACCGGATCCAGACCAGCGTGGCCGCCATGTGCGCGGCAATGGGCGGGATGGATGGGCTGGTGTTCACCGGTGGCGCCGGCGAAGCATCTCCCCGATTGCGGGCCGACACGTGTGATGGCCTCGCCTTTCTCGGTGTGACGCTGGAAGCCTCGGGAAACGGTGCAATCCGAAAGGACGGTCTGCTCTCTCCGGAGGGCGGACTCCCAGCCGTACTCGTCGTCCATGCACGCGAAGATCTCGAAATCGCTCGCCACGTGCGTGAGCTGCTCGGATAAGACGCTGCCGTTCATCGTGGACCAGCCCTAGCGGGTTCGTTGCACGTCGAAACGACGTCCGGTGACGGTGTCCGGGCGGATGACCATCACCATGTCTCCGGGTTCGGGGACGAGGGGGATGGCCGCCGCGGCCAGCTCCACCTCGGTCGGTGATTCGATCAGCGTCGCCAGCCCTCGGACCAGCACGCTCCAGGCGATGCCCGCCCCGGTGTCGACTTGGTCGACCTCGAAGGCGACCAGTTGACCGGCCGCTGTGCTCGAGAGGAAGCCCGCCCCTACCCGGGCCAGTATCCGGCCGTCATGGAATGTGAAGTTCACCGGAAGGACCACTGGGGCCTGGTCGGTCGCGATTCCCAGTCGACCGACTCCGCCCTCCTTGGCCCGCAGGGCCAGCAGTCGCCTGCACTCGACGGCGGGAAGCACCGTCGAGCCCTTGCCGTCTATCCACATGTAACAACCTTGGCACCGATGGAGCGTGGAAACTAGGGACTATTGACCCCACTGCCGCGAAGTGCCCCTGCTGCACCGATCGAGGACGTGGGTATGCCTGAGAGGCAGGCGCCGAATGGACCTTCGGCCCTATCCGCACCTCCTCATACTTCCTACCGTTGACTGTGAGAGAAGCAACGGAGGGCGCAAGCATGCGCCCGGTGCCGGCACCAGCAGGCGATGAAAGAGGGTCCGATGAAGGCAGCAGTGGTCCACGCATTCGACCGGCCGTTGAAGGTCGAAGAGGTGCCGACGCCGGATCCTGGCCATGGTCAGGTGACGGTGAAGATGGAGGCCTGCGGGTTGTGTCACACGGACATCCACGCCTCCCATGGGGACTGGCCGGTGAAGCCCAACCCGCCGTTCATTCCCGGGCACGAGGGTGTCGGCATTGTGGAACGGATCGGTCCAGGCGTGGTCAATCTGGACGAGGGGGACAGGGTGGCGATCCCCTGGCTCGGCTATGCCTGTGGTGCCTGCGAGCACTGTGCTTCGGGGCGGGAGACCCTTTGCCTCAATCAACGAAACTCCGGTTACTCGGTCGACGGTGCCTACGCCGAGTATGCGCTGGCCGAGGCGGCGTTCGTGGGCCGGGTCCCCGAGGGCCTCGACCCGATGGACGCAGCGCCCCTGACCTGTGCGGGGGTGACCACCTACAAGGCGGTCAAGGTGTCCGGGGCCCGGTCATCGGATCTGGTGGCCGTCTACGGGATCGGCGGATTGGGGCACCTGGCCGTGCAGTATGCGCGCATCGCCGGCGCCTCCGTGGCCGCCGTCGATCTCGTCGACTCCAAGCTTCGTCTGGCACGAGAGCTGGGTGCCGAGTGCACCGTGAATGCGACGACCGAAGATCCGGTGGAGGTCATCCAAGCCCTGGGTGGCGCTGACCAGGCCATTGTCCTGGCTGTGTCCCCGAGCGCCTGCGAGCAGGCCTTCAGGAGCCTCAAGCGAGGTGGGACGCTGGTGCTTGTCGGACTTCCGGCCGAGAACCACATTCGGCTACCAATCTTCGAGACCGTACTGCAGGGAATCACCGTCACCGGATCGATTGTCGGCACCCGGGTCGACCTTGCCGAGACGTTCCAGCTCCATTCCGACGGGCGGACCCGCGTGGTGCGGGAGACCCGCCGCCTCGGCGATGTCAATGAGTCCTTCGAGGAGATCGAAAAGGGCGACGTCGACGCCCGACTCGTGTTCGACTTCCGCTGAGCACCTTTCGGACCAGTTCGGTCGGGCCGGTCGAGCCAGTCCCGTCAACGGTGCTGGGCGATTGCATCCCTGGTCGGCGCGGGTACATGGTGATCCTGTGACTGGCGACCTGTCACCCGTGGGAACCTCGAAGCGCCGTCGATGGGCCACGCTGGCCGTGTTGTGCGTCACCCTGCTCCTCATCAGCTTGGACAACACCGTCCTCAACGTGGCCCTCCCCTCGGTCGTCCGGAGCCTCGGTGCCAGCTCCAGCCAGTTGCAGTGGATGGTCGACGCCTATGCGGTTGTCTTTGCCGGGCTCCTGCTCTCGCTCGGGGCGTTGGGCGACCGGGTGGGCCGGAAATGGGTCTTCATCGCCGGCCTGGTGGTCTTCGGGGGTGGCTCGGCATTCGCTGCCTGGTCGGGAAGCCCGGACCGTCTGACCCTCGCTCGCGCCGTGATGGGGATCGGTGCGGCCGCCCTCATGCCATGCACCCTGTCGATCCTCACCAATGTGTTCACTCACGAGAGAGACCGTGTGCGTGCCATCGGGATATGGTCGGGCACCACCGGGCTCGGCGTGGCCCTCGGCCCGATTCTCGGTGGGTTTCTTTTGGCTCATTTCTGGTGGGGGTCGGTCTTTCTGGTCAACCTGCCGGTTGCCGTCGTCGGAGTGGTGGCCGCCATCTGGCTGGTGCCCAACTCGAAGAACCCCTCATCGACGCGACCTGACCCCGTCGGTGCCGGGCTGTCGATCCTGGGTCTCGGGCTGCTGCTATGGGGGATCATCGAGGCGCCTGGTCGGGGTTGGTCCTCACCACTGATTGCAGGCGCGTTGGCGGCAGCCGGAGTGGTCATTGCGTCCTTCCTCCTATGGGAGCGGCGCATCGACCACCCGATGCTGCCCCTGCGATTCTTTGCCCGGCGGCGCTACAGCGTGGCCATCGGGGCCCTGGCGCTCGTGCTCTTCGCCCTGCTCGGCATGTTCTTCCTGATGACCCAGTACCTGCAGTTCGTCTTGGGATACAGCCCGCTCGAAGCCGGAATTCGGATCGCGCCCGTGGCGTTGGCTTTGCTCGTCATCGCGCCCATGTCGGTCATCGTCGCTCACCGTGTCGGCACGAAGTACGTGGTCACCGGTGGCCTGGCCATGATCGCCCTGGGGCTTGCTCTGCTGTCCCGGACCACGGTGACCGGGACCTACCGCGATTGCATCGGGCCCTTTCTGTTGCTGGGCATCGGCGTGGCCCTGGCCCTCGCTCCCTGCACCGAATCCGTGATGGGATCGATTCCCAAAGAGGAGGCGGGCGTCGGATCCGCCACCAACGACACAGCAATGCAGGTCGGCGGAGCCCTGGGGGTTGGCGTCCTGGGAACGGTGCTCAACCTGCACTATCAGCACGCCATGGCGTCTGCGACCACCCTTGCCGGTGTGCCGGCGTACGTCCAGAAGCTCATCGATAGCTCACTCGGGGGCGCCCTGGTCGTGGCCCAGCGTGCACCGAAGAAGGAAGGCGTCGCGCTCGCGGTCCTGGCCCGGCACGCGTTCGTATCCGGCATGGATCAGGCCCTGGTGATCGCCACCGTGGTGGTCGGAATCGCGGCCGTCCTCGTCGTCGTCCTCCTCCCGAATCGCGGCCCGAGTCCCGGTGGCGAGGATCGACCGATGGCAGATCGTGGCCAACCCCAGCTCGCCTCCGAACTGGGATGACCCGGGCGCCCAGGTGCCACCCTGCTCGGTCAGGACTTTTGGCCCTAGCCCCGACGCGACGGTTTCCGTACGGTGGAAACCAGAACGACAGGCCGGATTGTCCCGACCCCGGAGCGTTCCAGCGACGGAATTTATGAAATGCGAGGCAGCGCTATGACGATGACGAAAGACGCAGTCGCAACCGAGGTCGCCTCGGCGCAGGGCACGTTCGTGGCGCCGGGGCGCGCCGGCAGCGTGGTGGAAGTGAAGCCCCGCTACGACAACTTCATCGGCGGCGCCTGGGTCGCCCCTGTGAAGGGGCGGTACATGATGAACCTAAGTCCGGTCAACGGATTGCCATTCTGCGAGGTGGCAAAGTCGACGGCCGAGGACGTGGAGTTGGCTCTCGACGCCGCCCATCGGGCCAAGGATGCCTGGGGCGAGAGCTCGCTCACCGAGCGAGCCGCTGTGCTCAACCGCATCGCCGACGCCATCGAGGCCAACCTCGAAATGCTGGCTGTCGCAGAATCGTGGGAGAACGGCAAGCCGGTCCGTGAGACGCTGGCGGCGGACATCCCCCTGGCTGTCGACCATTTCCGCTATTTCGCCGGCGCCACTCGGTCGCTCGAGGGCCATTCCACCGAGATCGACAAGGACACCGTCGCCTACCACTTCCACGAGCCGTTGGGCGTGGTCGGCCAGATCATCCCCTTCAACTTCCCGCTTCTGATGGCCGCATGGAAGATCGCACCCGCCCTTGCCGCCGGCAACTGCACGGTCGTCAAGCCCGCCTCGCCCACCCCGTGGTCGATCCTCAAACTGGCCGAAGTGATCGGGGACGTGGTGCCCTCCGGAGTGATCAACATCGTGACCGGTCCCGGTGGCGAGATCGGGAAGGCCCTGGCATCAAGCCCGCGAATCGCCAAGATCGGATTCACCGGCGAGACGACCACCGGACGACTGATCATGCAGTACGCGGCTGAGAACCTCATCCCTTCCACTGTGGAGCTGGGCGGGAAGTCCCCCAACATTTTCTTTGCCGACGTGATGGATGAGGACGACGAATTCTTGGACAAGGCGATTGAGGGCCTGGTCCTCTACGCGTTCAACAAGGGCGAAGTGTGCACGTGCCCGTCCCGGGCGCTGATCCACGAGTCGATCTACGACCGGTTCATGGAGCGTTGCCTCGATCGGATCCGGTTGATCACCCAGGGAAACCCGCTCGACCCGAACACGATGATCGGACCTCAGGTCTCGAAGCAGCAGATCGAGAAGATCGCCTCCTACGTCGACATCGGTCTCCAAGAGGGCGCTGAGTGCCTCATCGGAGGGAAGGAGGCCGAGCTCGGAGGGGACCTCGAGGGCGGCTACTACTTCGAGCCCACGGTGCTGAAGGGTCACAACAAGATGCGGGTCTTCCAAGAGGAGATCTTTGGCCCCGTCCTCGCCGTGACCACCTTCAAGGACGAGGCGGACGCCGTGGCCATCGCCAACGACACGCTGTATGGCCTGGGTGCCGGCGTGTGGACCCGCAACGGCAACGTCGCCTACCGGATGGGTCGGGCTATCAAGGCCGGAAGGGTGTGGACCAACTGCTACCACCTCTATCCCGCCGGGGCCGCCTTCGGCGGCTACAAGATCTCGGGCGTCGGGCGGGAGAACCACCAGATGATGTTGGAGCACTACTCCCAGACCAAGAACCTCTTGGTCAGCTACAGCACGAAGCCTCTGGGGTTCTTCTGAACCGACCTCCGGGCATGGACGACCGGATCAGCGTGCCCCGCGTGGTGGCCACCCCGGCAGCACTCGAGGCAGTGACGCGTTTGGTCGCCGAACGAGGGCCGATCATGCTCTTCCAGTCGGGAGGGTGTTGCGACGGCAGCCTCCCGATGTGCTTCGACGACGGCGAGTTGGTGGTCGGTGACCGGGATGTCCTGCTCGGGACGGTCGGTGGGTGTCCGTTCTACATCGACGGACGCCAGTACGAGGTGTGGAAGCACACCCAGCTCATTGTCGACGTGGGCGAAGGAGCGCCCGAGGGCTTCTCCCTCCCGGCCGGCGAGGATGGCCACTTTGTCACTCGGTCCCGAGCCTTCGCCGACTCCGAACGGGTGGCGGAGAAGGATTGACACGGTCTTCGGCGAGGGCGGGACCCTCGCAGGAGGTCGATCCGGACTCTCATCGGCCGCCGTTCATGTGGGGACCTTTGGCACTGGTTCAGCGCCCCCAGTGACCCCATAATTGGGTTGGGGAGTGGTCAATGAGCGATGAGCGCGTACGTGTCACCGACACGATGAGTGGTTCCGACGCCTTGCTGTGGACTGTCGGCCGGGACCCAGTGCTGCGGCCGACGGTGGTTGCGGTGATGGTCCTGGACCGCTCCCCTTGCTGGGGCGATGTCCAAGCTCGGATGGCCACGCTTGTCGAGTTCGTCCCCAGGCTGAGATCTCGTGCCGTGACGCGCCCAATGGGCCGCGGTAGGCCCCAATTCGTGACTGACGACCATTTCGATCTCGACTTCCACCTCCGACGCATCGGTCTGCCCGCCGATTCAACCTTCAGGCAGGTGCTCGACCTGGCCCAGGTGATGGCGGCCAGAGGGTTCGATGCAGAGCTCCCGCCCTGGGAGGCGGTCCTCATCGAGGGTGTGGACGGCGAGCGTGCCGCCATAGTCATCAAGCTGCACCACGCGCTCGTTGACGGAGTCGGGGGCATCGCCGTCCTGATGCATCTTCTGGACCGAGCCCGCCATCCATCGCCCGAGGGGGCCTCGGCGCCCGAGCCGACGCCGCAACGTGCACCTCCTGGGCTCCTCCAGCGTCTGCCGAAGCCGGGTCAGATCATCGACTCCATGGCGCAAGTCGCCAGGCATCCCATCGACCAGCTGGAGCAGGTCATGGCCACGGTGGCCTCCGCGGCGCGCTTGCTGGCCCCTGCCGGCAGGCCGATCTCCCGGCTCATGACCCAACGTGGCTTCAAGAGAGGGTTCGAGGTGATCGACCTCGCACCCGACGCCCTGCGCCAGGCCGCCACCGCAACAGGCGGAACCCTCAACGACGTGTTCGTGGCTGGGGTCGTTCGTGGTCTGACGCTCTACCACCAACGGCACGGTGTGAGCATCGCCGGGCTGAGAGCCTTGATGCCGGTCAGTGTCCGCGCCGCCAACGACCCAGAAGGAGGAAACCACTTCGTGCCCGCCCGCTTCGTGGTTCCGGCTGCAGCGGACCCCGCCGAGTGCGTGCGCGAGGTGCACCGGATTGCAGGGTCGTGGAAGCACGCGCCGGGGCTCGCAGTGAGCGACGCACTGGCCATCGGAATGGGCTTGCTGCCAGATCCCCTTGTCACCGCCATGTGGGGCTCGATGCTGAAGGGCGGCGACTTCTGTGTGACGAACGTCCCCGGTCCGCCGTTCGAGACCTATCTCGCCGGAGCCCGAGTCGAGCGCATGTATGCCTTTGCGCCTCCTTCGGGAGCGGCGGTGAACGTCTCGCTGGTCACCACGTCCGATCGGGCGTGCGTCGGCATCGTCGTCGACCGCGATGCGATTCCCGACGGTCCGGAACTGGCCGCCTGTCTGGCCGATGGTTTCGAGGAGATCGTTCACCTTGCAGACGACCCCACGCTTGATCGGCAGCCATCGTGAGCGCGGCCGTTCAGTTGCTCTCCCCCCTCGAGGCAGGCTTCCTGTACTTGGAGTCGGCACGGACGCCGATGCACATGGGTTCGGTTGGCATCTTCGAAGGTGCCCCCTCCGTGACCGGCACGGGAGACTGCGTGTTGGGGCCGTCCGGGCCGAGATCGAGAGCCGCCTGCATCTGGTGCCGAAGGTCCGCCGACGTGTGCGGCTCTCGAGCCTCGGCCTGGCCGCTCCGGCGTGGGTGGACGATCCCCTGTTCGACCTGGCCAATCACGTCCGTGAAACCACACTACGGGCGCCTATGGCGGGCAACTGACGGTGGGCCTGCTTGCCGACCCCGAGGCGTGCCGGACCTCGACGTGTTGGCGGCTGGCATCGGTCAGGCGTTCTCCGAGTTGGTCGCTGCCGCGGGCGTTCGAAGCGGCGGCTCACCCGAAGAGGCAGTTGAAACCGGGATTGGTGTACAGGGAGGTTCGTCGTCATGAAAGAGCTCGTCTACCCCAGGCTCCTGTTGCCACGCCTCGAGCAGCTAGGCGACAAGGTGGCATTCATCGACGTGACCGGTGATGGCATTCGCTACCAGGGCACCTTCGCCAACCACCTGGACCGTCTGCAGAAGCTGGCGAGTGCCATGCGGAGCGAGCTCGGTGTGACCCCTGGCGACCGGTTCGGGGTGCTGGCCACGAATGGTCATGAATTCATCGAGCTCTATCACGCGGCCATGTTCGGCGCGGGAATCATCAACCCGCTCAACATCCGTTTCACCGCTGCCGAGCTGGCCTACGTCCTCAACGACTCCGGTTCCAGGGTGGTTTTCACCGATCCGGTGTTCGCCTCGCTTCTCGATCGCGCCCGCCAGGAGGGGGCCAAGGTCGACAAGGTCATCGTCTTCGGCGAGTCAGGTGGCGGCACGGCCGGACTGGACGGCGACACGCTCGGCTATGAAGAGGTCGTGGCGGCCGGCGAGCCGATCATGCCACCGGAGCCAGAAGAGAACGATGCCGCGATTCTCATGTACACCGGGGGGACGACGGGCTTCCCCAAGGGTGCACTGCTCGAGCAGCGGGCCGAGGTGCTCAACGTGTACCACGTTCTGGCCGAGATAGGGCTGCGCGAGGATCGGCGCTTCTTGTTCCAGTCACCCATGTTCCACGCCGCGCTGGTGGCCGGCGTCCTCGGTATCCCCGCCACCGGAGCCACCTCGGTGACGATACCGTTGTTCGATCCCGGGTTGGTCGTAGACGTCATCGAGGGTCAGAAGATTGACACGACGATGGTGATCCCGGTCATGCTGTCGATGCTGGAGCAAGTCGAAGGCTTCAGGCCAGAACGTATGCGGTCGTTGCGTCAACTGGTCTACGGCGCCTCTCCGATTTCGCAGGACCTCATTGGTCGATGGCTGAAGATGCTGCCTGAGACGGACTTCATCCAGGGATACGGCATGACTGAGGCGGCTTCGGCCCTGACCTTCCTGGGCCCCGAGGACCACCGGCGCGGTGGTGACGTTCTGACCACTGCGGGCAGAGCCCTGTTCGGTGTCGAGTTGCGCGTGACCGATTCACTCGGCAACATCCTCCCACTGGGAGAGGCCGGGGAGGTATGCGCCCGTGGCGGCAACCTCATGCGCGAGTACTGGATGAGGCCGGAAGAGACGACAACGGTGATGCGTGACGGGTGGTATCGAACGGGAGACATGGGATTCATCGACGACGACGGCCTCTTGCACCTCACTGATCGAATGAAGGACATGATCGTCACGGGCGGGGAGAACGTCTACTCGATCGAGGTGGAGAACGCCCTTTCTTCTCATCCTGCCGTGCAAGAGGTCGCGGTGATCGGGATTCCGAGCGACAAATGGGGGGAGGCGGTGCACGCCATCGTGGTCCTCCACCAGGGGATGAGGGCGTCGGCCGAGGAGTTGATCGAGTACGCCCGCCAGTTCCTCGCCGGGTTCAAGGTCCCGAAATCGGTCGAGTTCCAGGACGGTCCGCTTCCGCTGTCCGGTGCGTTCAAGCCGCTCAAGCGCGAGCTGAGGCGTGGTTTTTGGGAGGGTCACGAACGCCACGTGAGCTGATTCCGCGCGTCCCTCGGGAGCGGAATCGTTTTCCGAGGTCCACCGGTACCAACTTCAATTGGACAGGTCACGATGGGTCGAGCCTGCTCGTGAGCATCCGCTGCGTGTGGAAGGATCGTGGCGTTGACCACGGCCAAACATGACGCACCCGAGTATTCCGTACGCCAGATCGAGGTCCCCGCCAGCGCCCTGTCGCGCCTGGAACCACTCATCGGGGTTGAACGCTACCGCGCGCTTCGAACGGCGGCGGCGCAGGCCAGTCGGTTGCTCGAGGGATCGACAGTTTGGAATGTGAGCTCGACCGCTGCGGGCGGCGGAGTGGCCGAGATGCTTCAGATACTGGTGGGCTATACGCTCGACGCCAACATCGATATTCGGTGGCTGGTGATGAGCGGAGACCCCGAGTTCTTCGCCATCACCAAGCGGATCCACAATCGACTTCACGGAGCAGCCGGGGACACGGGCCGCCTCTCCGCCAACGAGAAGGCTCACTACGAGAATGTGACGGCTGCCAACGCCGGGAGCATGATGAGCCGTGTTGGTCGCGGCGACGTGGTCCTCCTTCACGATCCGCAAACGGCCGGCATGTCGGCACCACTCGCCGAGGCAGGAGCTCGGGTGATCTGGCGATGCCACATCGGGCGCGAGGATGAGAACGAGTGGACCGAGGAGGCCTGGTCGTTTCTTCGGCCCCACCTTGCTCCCTGCGATGCGTATGTCTTCTCCTTGCGCGAGTACGTCCCCTCGTGGATGGACGAGTCCAAGGTCCGGGTGATCCCTCCATCCATCGACCCTTTCTCACCGAAGAACCAGGAGATGTCGGCGGAAAACGTGACGCTCACGCTGGGTCGGATCGGTCTCCTCCCCGGGAGTGGCAACGGGTCTCCGGGCTTGTTCACCCGTGGCAACGGGGTATCGGGACGAGTCGAACGGCCGGCGGCGATCCTGTCCGAAGGCGGGTCGCCCTTGCGGCCAGAGGTCCCGCTGGTGGTCCAGGTTTCCCGGTGGGACCGATTGAAGGACATGGCTGGGGTCATGCGGGGGTTTGCCGCGGGAGTGCCAGGCCGTATTGGCGCTCATCTGGCCCTCGTGGGCCCCTCCGTGGCTGACGTTGCTGACGACCCCGAAGGCGCCCAGGTGTACGCCGAGTGCGCGGCGATCTGGGAGGACCTGCCCGTCGAGGCACGCCGGTTGGTGACACTGGTCACCCTGCCGATGGAGGACATCGACGAGAACGCGGCAATGGTCAACGCCATCCAACGCCATGCGACCGTGATCGTCCAGAAGAGCCTGGTGGAAGGCTTCGGGCTCACGGTTGCTGAGGGTATGTGGAAGGCCAAGGCCGTGGTGGCCTCGAGCATCGGCGGTATCACCGCCCAGATTGTTCCCGGAACCGGCATCCTGTTGGAGGACTCTTCGGACCTCACCTTCTTCGGAGCCACGCTTGTCGAACTCCTGGCCCGTCCCGGCGAGATCAGCGCCCTCGGCGCACGTGCCCGCCAGCACGTGCTCGAAAGTTATGTGGGTGACCAGCACCTGGTTCTCTTCGCACAGCTGATTGCCTCGCTGTCCCGGTGAAGATCGAGGCAGTGGCGCGCTCCGGCCCACCGGCACAAGGACCCGAACCGCCTGTGCCCAGGGATAGCCGGCCCGGGCAGCTCAGGGTTCAGCAGGGGTCTGTTTCCCGGCCGGGCGGGGTGAGTCCCCGGTACGCCTCCAGCGGCCCGAGCTCGCCGTTCACGACCCGGTTGATCATGGCGCATATCGGCAGATCGAGATGGTGGCGCTCTGCCAGTTCGAGCGCCACGGATGCGGTATTGACTCCTTCGGCAACCATATGCATCTCCCCCAGGACCTCCTCCAGCGCGCGACCTCGACCCAGCTGCTCGCCCACGGCACGGTTGCGGCCGTAGGGGCTCATGCAGGTGACGATCAGATCACCCATGCCGGCCAACCCGGCGAAGGTGGCCGGTTGAGCGCCCATGGCCACACCGAGCCGTGTGAGCTCGGCCAATCCCCGTGACATGACCGCCGCCCGCGTGTTGTCGCCTACGCCCAGACCCTCGCCGATCCCGGTGGCGATGGCGATCACGTTTTTCAGGGCGCCGCCCATCTCGCACCCGACGACGTCGTCGTTGAGGTACACGCGAAAGACGCCTCGGGTGAAGACCGCCTGAATGGCGTTGGCCACTTCGAGGTCATCGGTGGCAATCACCGCTGCAGCTGCCTTTCCCGCCATGATCTCCCAGGCGATGTTGGGACCGGTCAAGGCGGCCACCGGGTGCCCCGGTATCACCTCCCTGATCACCTCGGTCATTCGTAGGAGCGATCCACGCTCGAGGCCCTTGGAGAGGCTGACGATTGGTATCCAATGTCGGATGTACTCAACGGCCTCCTCGAGGACGCATCGGAACCCCGAAGTCGGCACGCCGATGACGAGAAGGTCGGCGTCACCAGCGGCCTCTCCGATCAACGGGGTGGCCGACAGCTCGACGGGCAGATCGAAACCGGGCAGGTATTTCGGATTGACATGGTCCACGGTCACCGACTTGGCGACCTCGGGATCTCGTGCCCACAGCACGGTGTCGTGCCGTGGCGCCACCAAGGAGGCCAGCGTCGTACCCCAGGAGCCTGCGCCGAGCACCCCGATCCTCATTCAGCACCAGCCTCGTGGCCCAGGGTCATGAGCGGCATACGGGAGCCCTACGCCGTACTGGACACTGGTGACGGAGGTGGAGCCGCGGTCGGCCCCTTTCCGGTAACGGCCTTTGCCGAGATATCCCGGTAGTGCTGTCGCCAGATAAGGCGGTAGATCCGGGTCCAGCGCGGGATCGAGCGAAGTCCGGGGATGAAGGGAACCAAGGCCAACAGCAAGGTCAGGACCATCATGATGCCCCAGACCTGGAGATCGGCGTTCGACGAGGTCTTCATCGGTGGCACCTGGTACCAGAGGGTGTACAACCACAGCCAGGCCTGTCCCGGGTAGCTGCCCGTCTCGTTCATCATCCCCCACTGGCTCCCGGAGAGGTGCTGGCCCTGGGCCAGATTGGCCAGGTAGGTGCCATCGGCGATGAACAGCAGCGGCTTGGTGTAGTCGGTGCTGTAGAACTGGCGGGAGCTGAGCAAGGCACCGTCCAGAGCCCCGCTGCGGGCCATCGAGGTCAGGGAACTGATCATCGGGCCGACCGGACCGTATGGACCCCGGGGGATCTTCAGCGCACCCCGGTCAAATGTCGCATCGGCTACAGCCTTTTCGTAGGCGGTCGTCCACTTCGCCTGCTGGTCGGGCGAAGCAGAGGTGTAGGAAGTGACTGCGGCTTGCAGCTGCGGCTGATCAGGGAGCGTCCTCAGCGGTGCAATTACGTAGTCGTTGGCGGTGTCGATCGGATGGTGCACACCCAACCAATGGTTTGGAGAGAACGGACCTATCGACTGGGCTGTTCCCGCAGTGTTGTATGGCGGACCGTACGTAGCGATGGCGCTGGTGCCGTCGAGCTCGGTGATGGCCGTCTGGGCGAAATCGACCGCGTCGGAGGTCGACCACGACTTCACGGTCACCGGCTTGTCGTCCGGCGAGGAGAAGATGACGGCCAGGCCTGCCACAAGAACCGATACCACCACGAGGGCGATCAGGAACTCCTTGACCAGATCGTAGGGGAGGTACTTCCCGTGCCATTCCTCGACGTCACGGTCCGGGTTGAAGCGTCGACGGCGACGGGACCCGCCGGAGGCGCCTGCCGCGACCGTCATGACCGGCCCTCAGTGGGGACTGCCTGGCTGTTGGGACCTACTTCTCCCTGGCTGTCGGGAGTTCCCTTTGCTTCTGTTGCCGGTGCGTCAGGTGGTGCAAAGGGGGGCACCACGCCGCGGAGGCGCACCAACAGGACGTGCACGCCCACTAGCGCCACGACTACCAGTGGGAGGAGGACGATGTGCCACATGAGCATCTGGCCGAAGTTGGTGACGTTGAAGATGGCCCCGGCCCCGGTCGAGTTGATCCCGTCCTTGGCCTGGGTGCTGACCCACTGGGAGTCGAAGTTCTGCTGGGACAGGTATCCGGTGAAGGCAGCGCCGACCGACACCACGAAGGAGACCACACCGGTGATCCACGTGGCCCGTCGCCGGCCACGCCACGCCGCCATGAAGAACTTGCCCCACAGATGGACGACCATGGCGAAGAAGAAGACCTCGACGCTCCACATATGGAGGGAGTTCACGAAGAGCCCCGTGGTCGACAGGTGCCACCACGACGGCCCGAAGATGGCCAAGACCAATCCGGTGACTATGACCACCCCCAGTGCCGAGAGGGTCAGGGCCCCGAAGACATAGATCCACGAGGCGACATACGCGGGCTGGCGGTCCGGCATCAGGCGCTCGGGCGGTAGTGCGGCCACGGCAGCACCACGGAGTTTGGCGGATAGCTGGTGAGAGTCTTCAGGCAGGCCAGCTCCGCTTTCCACGGGGGTCTCGGTGCCTGTGGTCATCGTCCACGGCCCCCATGCCGCCGGAACGGGATGAGGATGGCGGCGAAGAAGACGATCACCATGAGTCCGATGACGACCAGGTTGGCCACGGAGATCTGGATGAATCCCCAGTGGACGTACTTTCCGGGTCCGGTCAGGTTGATCAGACTCCCGACCAGGCTGTCTTTGACTGCTCCAAGCATTTGCACTATGTGACCTCCTGGTATGGAGGCTAGGGACGTAGGGGAGGGGCGACCAGGGTCGAAGGTCCCCGAAATTCGGGTCGATGCCGTCGATCAAGAGATTCCTCTCCAGGTTCGTCCAAATGAAGAGCCGCCGGAACTCGGGACTATCGGCCCTGGCGCCATGCCCGGGACCACGCCACGCTGGTCTGATGGACCGTGTTTCGACCGCACCAGGTATCGGTGGCCCTGAGGGCATGGCGGTTCAGGTGCACACGAGTTCGGGCACAATCCAACGTGTTGGTCTCTCTGGACGATGAGTGCCTTGATTCACTTCATTGCTCGCAACGTGGTATGTGACCCCGCGTCTCCATCAGCAGCAAGCGGTAGCAATGACGACGACCGAGGGGCCACGAACGACCAGGCCTCCGGATCCACGGAGAACGGCGATTCCATGATCGAAATCGATGAAATTGTCGATCGCTGGTCCAATCTGCGCCACGAAGCAGCCAAGAGGGAAGCCCAGGCTGAGGCTGAGAGGGAGCGGTTCGTACAGGCCTTCCAAGACATCACACACGCGGTAATACGGCCGGCCATGGAAATGGCAATCGAACGCCTTCGACAAGACGGCGGCGGCGGCTTCATCGAACAACACGAGGTGGACGTCCTTCACAAGCCGCGGGTGACGTTGTGGATGTCGCTGGACGGTGAGATCTCTGGCTCGCCCCGTCAGGACTTGAACCCATTCCTGCAACTGGACGCGAATGCAGCCCACCGGGATCGACGTCTGGGAGGGCGACATGGTGGACAAATCGGGTTCGAGCACAGCGACGGGCCCTTGGGACTTGACCGAAGTGTCTTCCGATGGCGTCATCGAAAGAATCATTGGCATCCTTCGGCGCGCCGCGACCCACGGGGTGTCAGCCTGAGCAAGTGGGTTTGACCAACTCCAAGCTCGTCTTCTCTGGGGGACGCTGACACCGCACTGATGGGACTTTGTCCCCTACCAGCTTCAGGGAGTGCCTGGCACTCTGGTTGGAGAGGATCGGAGACAACTGGTGCATCGAATCGTCATCTTGGGGGGTGGAAAGGGCGGGACATTGGCCGCCAATCGCCTGAGGAAGGCATACGGCCTCAACGAGGCATCGGTCACCGTCGTCGATCAGGACGACCAACACATCTACCAACCTGGTTTGCTGTTCGTCCCGTTCGGGCTCACCCATTCCGAGGACATTGTCCGTCCTCGCGGACGCCAGCTTCACCGCGGCATCGACTATCGGACCTCGGCGATCATCCATGTGGACCTCGCAGGACAGTCAGTGCAATTGGCGGACGGGAGCGAGCTCTCCTATGACGTCCTGGTCGTGGCGACGGGCGCGGTCCTGGCACCCGATGAGACCGAGGGTCTCACCGGGCCGGGCTGGATGGAGAAGGTCTTCACGTTCTACACACCGGAGGGGGCCGCAGCGCTCGAAGAGGCGTTGGCCGTATTCGACGGCGGCCGCCTGGTCGTCAATGTCGTCGAGATGCCGATCAAGTGCCCGGTGGCGCCACTCGAGTTCTGCTTCCTGGCGGACTGGTACTTCCACGAGCGGGGTATCCGCGACCGGGTCGAGCTGACGTTCGTCACCCCCCTCGATGCCGCCTTCACCAAGCCCGTCGCCGCCAATCACCTCGGTGGCCTGCTCGAACAGCGAGGAATCGAGCTGGTCACCGAATTCAACACCGGCGAGGTCGACGGGACCGGCGGGCGGCTGGTGTCCTTCGATGGGCGGGAGGTGCCGTTCGACCTTGCGGTTGTGATTCCGCTCCACAATGGTGCCTCCTACGTGGCCCGGTCCGAGGGACTCGGCGATGCGCTGGGGTTCGTAGTCACCGATACGCACACGCTGCAGGCCGCAGTGGCTCCCAACGTGTTCGCACTGGGGGACGCAGCGTCCCTTCCGGTCTCTAAAGCCGGCTCAGTCACCCACTTCGAGGGTGAGGTCCTCGTCGAGAACATCAGGCGCTTTCTCGATGGCGAGCCGCTGGATGCGTCGTATGACGGCCACGCCAACTGCTTCATCAAGACCGGCTTTTCCAAGGCCATGCTCATCGATTTCAACTACGACGTCGAGCCCCTACCGGGTCACTACCCAGGTCTCGTTGGTCTGCCCCTGTTGAAGGAATCCCATCTGAACCATCTGGGAAAGCTGATGTTCCAGTGGCTCTACTGGCACAGTCTCCTGCCGGGACGGGACATACCAGGTATCAGCAGCGCCATGCCCCTCGGGGGCAAGCTGCAGGCCCTCGAGTCCAACGTCAAGGAGCGTGTGTCATGACTATCGACACCATTGCCGGAGTCCAAATCGAGTCCGACGAGGAGGGATTCCTCGTCGATCCCACCCAGTGGAACGACGAGGTGGCCGTTGAGATCGCCCGCCGCGAAGGTATCGACCCGTTGACCGACCGCCATTGGCAGGTCATCCGCTTCATGCGATCCGAGTACGAGACCAAAGGCACCGGGCCCACCGTCCGCGCACTCGGCAAGACATCAGGCGTCTCCATCAAAGAGCTCTATCAACTCTTCCCGAAAGGTCCGGCGAAGCTGGCCGCCAAGATCGCTGGCATCCCGAAGCCTCGCGGCTGCATCTGATTCCCAGTAGGTCGACAAAGGAGCAAGAACCGATGGGCGAAGGCATTACGAAGGTCTCGATCATCATCTCCAAGGGCTCGCTGGAGGGCATCTATCCCGGCCTCATCATGGCCAACGGTGCGCGAGCCGAGGGGATGACGCCAACTTGTTCTTTACCTTCTTCGGCTTGGACGCCATCCATGCCAAGCGCCTCGAGCACATCAAGGTGGCCGCGGTCGGAAACCCGGGGATGCACATGGCCAGCCTGATCGGCGTCCTTCCGGGCATGTCAGCGATTGCCACCCACATGATCGAGAAGAAGATGGAACAGATCGACATCCCGAATCTTCCTGAGTTCATGGAGATGGTCGCGGACACCGGGTGCGGCATCTACGCCTGCAAAGCCTCGGTCGACCTCTTCGGGTTTGCCAAGGACGACTTCATCGACCAGGTTCAGGACATCATCACCGTGGGCGAGTTCTACGAGAAGGCTGCCGGCGGGGAGATCATCTTCACATGACAGTGACCGTCACGGGACCGCCATTGCGCGTCGTCATCGTCGGCGGGGTCGCCGGAGGAATGTCGACCGCCACGCGCCTTCGTCGGCTCGACGAGTCCGCCACGATCACGGTGATCGAACGATCGGGCCATGTCTCCTATGCCAACTGCGGCCTTCCGTACTTCGTCGGCGGGGTGATCGAGGACGAGGGTGACCTGTTGCTCCAGACCCCTGAACGTCTCTTCGAGCGATTCCGGCTCGACGTCAGGGTCGACTGCGAGGTCGTCGGCATCGATGCCGCCAACCGTGAGGTGACCACTCGTTCTACAGTCGATGGTCGAACCGAGCCGATCGGGTACGACAGACTGGTGCTGAGCCCGGGCGCACTTCCGGTCCGACCACCGATACCCGGTTTTGACCGGGTGCGTGTGCTCCGGACCGTGGAAGATGCCGAACGGCTCGCAGCCGACGTCACGGGTCGACCGGCCACTGCCGTGGTCATCGGGGCGGGGTTCATCGGGCTCGAGACGGCAGAGAATCTTGCCCACCAGTCGATCGCTGTGACGGTCGTCGAGGCGGCAGACCAGGTCCTGGCTCCGCTCGACCCCGAACTTGCCATCCTGGTGGCTGCTGAGCTCGCTTCCAAGGGCATCGTTGTCGAGACCGGCGTGGCCGTGTCCAAGATCACCCCCAACGGGGTTGGCCTGGCTGATGGCCGGATGATCCCCGGCGAGCTCGTGGTCGGATCCATAGGCGTTCGCCCCGATGTCCGCTTGGCAGAGATGGCCGGTCTCGCCCTCAGCGCACACGGCGGCATCGCCGTCGATGAGTTCAATCGAACCAGTGAGCCAGACATCTATGCCGTCGGTGACGCCGTTGAGAAGGATGACTGGGTGGGTGGTGGCCACTCGCTGATCGCCCTCGCCAATATCGCCAACCGCCAGGGTCGACGTGTCGCCGACCACATCTGCGGCCTTCCCGTAGCGGGATCGCCCTCGCTCGGGACGGCAATTGTGAAAGTGTTCGACCTCGCCGCCGCCTCCACCGGATGGAATGAGAAGCGGCTGATGGCTGAGGGACGCCGCTACCGAGTCATCCACTCACATCCGATGAGCCACGCCGGCTACTACCCGGGAGCCCAACCGATGTCGCTCAAGCTTCTCTTCGACCCCGATGACGGCTCCATTCTCGGGGCCCAGGCGGTTGGGAAGGGCGGCGTGGACAAGCGCATCGACGTCATCGCAACCGCAATTACGGGAGGCATCACTGCCGATGGGCTCGCCGATCTGGAGCTCGCCTACTCACCCCCGTTCTCATCGGCCAAGGATCCGGTCAACATGCTCGGATACATGGCGGAGAACGTGCGCACCGGCGCCTGCGACGTCGTCGCATACGGCGAGCTCCAGGAGTTGACGGAGTCGGGCTGGACCCTGATCGACGTTCGAACCAGCGAGGAACATGAACGGGGCGCCATCCCCGGCTCTGTCAACCTCCCGCTCGACCACCTGCGGGAAGAGGTGGTCGAGGCCAAGGGTCCCATTGTCGTCTACTGCGAAGTCGGCCAACGGGGACACACGGCGACGTCGCTCCTGCACGAGTTAGGGATCGAGGCACGCAACCTCGATGGTGGCTATCGCACCTGGCTCGCCGCGGACGCGGCCCGATGGCGCGAGCCGCTTCGTCTCGTCAAACAGATGTTGTAGCGAGCGCTTCGATGAGCTGAGGGAAGCGGATGGCTCGGCATCGTGATAGCAGCAGATCAGAGGTTTTCGGTGGCAGAGGAGAGACGGGTGAGGTTGCGCAATGCGCTATTGATCAATTTCGCAGTCGTGGCTGGCGGAGCGGCATGCTATTGGGCCTTTTGGCGTACCCCTTGCTTGACGTGGGGCGCCACCAGCGGAGAGGCCCAGCAGTCCTTGCCGGGTGACGATCTGATTCCGGCTCCGGACCTGCTCTCGACAAGAGCGGTCACCGTCGATGCCCCTCCATCAGCGATCTGGCCCTGGCTGATGCAGATGGGAAGCGGCAAGGGCGGCGTGTACACCTACGACTGGATCGAGAACGTGCTCGGGCTGAACATGCACAGTGCCGACAGGATCCTTCCCGAATTCCAGGACAGAAAGGTCGGCGATGTTGAACAACTGGGGAAGTCCGGTCCGCGCTTACGGGTGGAAGTCCTCGATGCGGAGGCGGACGATGGTCCTGCATTCGGAGGACGGCAACTGGGTCTGGGCATTCTGCCTCCTACCCCTCGGTCCAGACCAGACACGCCTGGTCAGCCGTAACCGAATCATCACGCCCGGGGCTTCCGCTGTGCAGCGTGTGTTCCAAACCCTCGTCATGGAGCCCGGCAGCTTGATCATGGAGCGGAAGATGCTCTTGGGCATCAAGCAGCGGGCCGAGTCGCTCGCCGGCTCGTGAGTGTCGAACCCGGAGATCGGAGAAGCAAAGCCATGGGCACCGGCAGATCCTCGAAACTGGTGACAGAGACCTAGTCGTCGTTCGTATTGAAAGCGGTCTTCGCAGCAGAGGCGACTCCCTTATTGATGAGTGGGTGGGAGTAGATATCGAGTAGAGCGAGAGCCACGAGTCGATCACCTTCGGGTTCGAACATATCGGTGCCTAGCACTCGGGACACGTGCTCGTGAAGCAGCGGGATGCCTGCTGCCATGGCGCTGACAAGTGCTGCTCGGATCCTTCGATCGACGAGGGGTGGATCGGAGCGGGCGTCGTCGGCGCGAGCAAGCCATTGCTCAGTCAGTGTCACCATCCCGTCGAAGATCGTCCCCACGGTGCTGGATCCATCGGCCAGGGATCGTGCCACATACCGACCGAACCGATTCGACGTGCGCCGGGTGCTGGCCGAACTGCTCGGATCGGCGATGAGCTGCGCGTTGAGGCTGTGTAGCGATTCGACGACGTACTCGTCGCAGGCAGCACGCAGCAAGTCCTTCGACCCGTAGTGGTGTCGGAGTAGGCCTGGTGACACGCCGGCGGTCCTGGCGATACTCCGGATGGTGGCACGCTCGTACCCCTCCTCGGCGAAGTGCTTGAGGGCTGCTTCGCGAATCCTGGCGCGAGCCGTGAGGTCCTCGAACGCCACGGTGCCCTCGTTGAACGAGCGCAACGACGGAGGGCCGGGTTCTATCGGGTCGGTTGTCATTCGCCTTGTAGGTCCCGTCGCCTGAAGGCGAATCCTCCGAGAAGCGCACCCGCGACCCCGATGGCGGTCATGACACCGTTTGCCTCCCAGTGGGGCTGCACGGCAGGGGCAGATGCCATCTGGTGGAAGACCGAGGTGTCCAGCACCCAGTGGTTGGCGGCGCCGATGCCACCCACGATGACGACGAGCAACGACCAGCCCAGCAGTGTGTAGACGACGATGGTCGTGGCCCGGGGACGTACCCCGAAGGTCAGGACACCTATTCCGAAGATCGTGATCGCCGGTGGGACGAGATTCAAGCCGGCCACCAGCAAGGTGGTGAAGTGCACCCCGGCGTGCTGGCTGGCGGCACCAATCCATGTGAAGGCCCCCGCCCCCACGCCGGCCACCACGAGCACGGCAATGGCCACGAGGACCCTTCGTCCGAGCCACGATGAACGAGAGACCGGGCGGACCAGGAGGTGGTCGAGTCTGCCTTCAGATTCCTCTGATCGCGCCGCGGTGAGCTGGCCGGTGGCGAGGAAGGCGACCAGTACTGCCAGGACCAGGAAGCAGACGCCGAGCACGGCATCGGCGCCGGTCCCCCCTGCGCCGAGCTTCGAGAACACCTGTTGCACCGATGACCCCGAGATCGTGCCACCGGCCGACTTGGCGATGAGCCCAAACAATATTCCCGAGGCAGCTATCGCTACCCACCAGCCGACGACGGTGGGCCGCACCATCCGGATTGCGAGTCCGGTGGGCCCGGAGAGCAGCCGCAGGTGGGGGCGGCGACTGGCCCGGTCCGGTACGGTGCTCGCCCCGACGTCGCGGTTGCCGGCGAGGCGCACGGCGACGACTGCCAAGAGCGCGGTAAAGGCGGCGATCGGAAGGAGGGCAAGCGGTTGAGGCGAAGTGAGGGGTTGGAGTTCCTCTACCCAGCCGAGCGGTGAGGCCCAGATCAGTGCGTGCAGGCCCACTCCGGCGTCAGCGATCATCCGGACGGCGTAGCACACGCCGAGGAACGAAGCGGCATAGGTGGCGGCCTGGCGTCGGGTTGGAGCGAGCTGACTGGTGAGGGCACCGGCCGCCAGGAACATGACCGCCGGCGCCACCATGGCGAGGGCGAAGTACAGCACCGGTCCTGCCGGAATGTCCACCTTGGAGTCCAGGCCGGTGAGGACGGTGATGACCGCGGTGAGTGCCCAGAGCATGAACACGCCGATGCCCAGACCCCCGAGCGCTTGGATGGCGGCACCCCTTCGGGTGGTCTGGCCGGCGAGCAGGATCTCCCACCGTCCGTTGTCCTCCTGGCCCCGCAGCAGCCTGGTACTGGTCAGGAGGCCCCAGACGGCGCCAAGGATGATCAGCGTCATGGAGATCTTGAAGACGGTGAAGCCGGCCACCGTCTGGAGTTGGGGAGCGGGGCCGAAGAGGGCGCTTGTTGCCTTGTTCGATCCGTACGCAGCCGCCAGGGCGTCCCGCTGAGCTTGTGTTTTGTAGATGGTCGTATAGCTGATGGCCGACCAAGCGATGGCGATGCCGAAGATGTAGCCCCAGATGATCGCGGAGCGGACAGCTCTGCGGGTAGTCAGGTCGGCGACCACGCGGCCGGGCGACCGCCCTATCGGGACCGGAGTCCGCACGGCGGGCTCAGCGGTCAAGATTGCGTCTCGCCTCCTTGGCCGTACCCACCGTACAGGGCGAGAAACAGCTCCTCCAGCGACGGCTCGCGGCTGAGCAGCTTGGTGACGCCGGCCGTGGCCAGGACCTTCAGCAACGGCTCGATCGAGTCACGGACATGGCAGCGTAGGACCCGGCCGTCCACCTGCACTGCGCTCACTCCTGGCACACCGGACAAATCGGGGACCGCACCATCGAGGGTCGCTTCGACGCTCACTGCGCTGAGATGTCGCATCTCAGTCAGCGTGCCCATCTCGACGAGCTTCCCCGCTCGGAGGATGCCGACCCGGTCACAGAGGGCCTCCACCTCGCTCATGATGTGTGAGGAGAGGAAAACCGTCTGGCCAAGGTCGCGAGCCTCACGGATGCTGTGGCGAAACGCCTGCTCCATGAGCGGATCGAGCCCGCTGGTCGGTTCGTCGAGGACGAGCAGGTCGGGGCGGGCCATCAAGGCGCCGATCAGAATGACCTTCTGGCGGTTCCCCTTGGAGTAGGCCCGGATCTTCTTGGTGGGGTCGAGTTCGAATCGGGCGACCAGTTCGTCCCGGTAGGCCTCGTCCACCTGACCCTGGACTCGTCCGAGCAGGTGAAGGGTCTCGGCGCCGGTGAGTGACGGCCACAGATTTGCCTCTCCGGCCACGAAGGCCAGGCGCCGATGCGTCTCGACTGGCTGTCGCTGGCAGTCGAGGCCGAAGATCTCGCCGCGCCCTTCAGATGGGAGGATGAGCCCCAGAAGCAGGCGGATGGTCGTGGTCTTTCCGGCGCCGTTGGGCCCGAGGAATCCGACCACTTCACCCTGAGAGACGTCGAGGTCGAGATGGTCGAGGGCGGCCACGCCGCCGTAGCGCTTGGTGAGGCCCTCGGTGTGAATGGCGGTGGCTCCCATGGCGGTTGCCCTCCTAAAGCTCCGCACTATACACACATATAGTCAGCTTTATGCATGTATTGCAGGGCGGCGACAGCCCGACTCCACGATCCAATCAGCACGCCCGTCGGCAACACCGGACCGGGCATCGACTCAACGAAGCCGCTCGATTTCGTTGGTCAAAGTGTTGTTCCGTCATTCCTCCGTTTGGGACAGATAAACCGGATCGCCTGCCGCAGGCGGCATGCGTCATGCCAGGCGCATTTCAATTGGTGAGCCTTGAGCACCCCGCTGACCAGTATCGTTGTGAGTCAGCGGCGACGAAGCTGCTGAACTGCCGATGCCGACTGGGTCAGATCAGCGGACGAGCTCGACGAGACCGTTCTTGATCACGGTGTGCTCGCCACAGCTGGCCTCGAGAGCGAAGCCGTGATCAGGTCGCTCGAAGATCTTCACCTTCAGATCGCGGCCCAGGAATGCCGGAGCGGCGAATCGGACGGCTACTCGGCGGAGCCGCCTCGGATCACCGTCGGCCACCGTGTCGGTCGCGGCACGAACACAGAGGGCCATCGTGCACAGTCCGTGAAGGAACGGGGCCGCAACTCCACTGCGCCGAGCTCCATCCACGCTGAAGTGGTGTTCGCTATGGTCCCCAGAGACTTGGGCGTAGCGGCGCGCCATGACCTCGTCGATCCGTACCACGTCCTCTGCCACCATCCTGGCCTCCTCGCCGCTGGAGAATGAGTAGTCAGGGAGTTCGGGTCCTGTGGGCTCAGCCGTAGTGCCGAGGAGGACCGTCGTCCACCACTGTTCTGCTACAAGGTCATCACGATCGTCCAGAATCCTGTGGTGCAGGGTCACGCGGAGATTGTCACCCGAAGAGCGAGCGCTGTGTGTCTCGACGAAGATGCGGAGCTTCTCGTCCGAGGAGATCGGTCGGTGCAGCAGAAGGTCGTGCTGGCCGTGAACACCGCTGCGTGCCGCAGAGAAGACATCGCCGGGCACCAGCTCCGTGATTGCTGCGAGCTGAGCGCGATAGACCTGCGTCGCGACCATGCTGGGCGGCACCAAACGGCCATTGCCGAAATGCTGGTTGGTGTCCCGGGTCGCCTCAGCGAACTGACGAACCAACTCTGAGCTCAGAGGCAACTCGAGGGGACCGAATTTGTCTCCGGCGCGCAACGTGTTGCTGGGCACGATCAATCATTGAACCAGACGATCGAAGGTTGGCCAAGTGTCGACTACCTGCAGCACCTCCGTCGATCAGAAAGAGTGGGGCAAACTCCGCCCAGGTGCATTGGTGTTGGCCCTGTGGGTGCCGAGAACGCTATCCGACCGCACTATCTAGTGTGTGGTGACACGTAAATAGCCGCGCGATAGGGGTAGGATGGAGCTATGGCCCGT
>JADMIJ010000157.1 GCA_015478655.1 Acidimicrobiales bacterium
GTCGCCTCGGAGAACGCGAATCGAGACCCGAGAAAGACACCAGCCACCTAGGGCCTTGTTTGGCTTACTTGTCACCCACCTGATGCTATTGGCGAACGAGCTGCTCACCTACGGGCGATCGGCGTTGATCCACTCGTTCACCCGGGCCTCCCCGAATCGGCGTTCTCGCCAACCTCGCCGCGCACAGAACGCCGCGCCAGAACGACGATTCCCGCGGTCGTCAGGGTGGCGCAGAGCGGCACGTCTGGCACGCTCATGAACCGCAAGCATGCTCGGCGTTGAGCAACTTTTCCCCACCGCCAACCGGCGGTCAGGTGAGCAGCGCGACGGCGGAACCACTGAACAATCTGGGGTATTCGGGCCGCCGAGTGAACCCGCTCCCGATGGCTCCACGAGTGCCACTATGAGCTGAAGCCAAAGCTGACCTGGACGGTTAAGAGAATGGAGCGTCATGCCGATGACGAGAGGCGGGCCTGGATCCCGCACTTGAGTGGCAAGAGCCATTCTCGAACAATGGGAGACAGCAATGGCGACCCGTTTGTACGGCCTGGGGACATGGGCGTTCAAGCACCGGAGGTTCGTCCTCGGCTTCTGGGTCGTGGCCCTGTTGGCGATGGGTGTCCTGTCTCAATCCGTCGCTCGGCCCCCGAGCACCGCTTTCTCGATCCCGGGGACCCAGTCACAGGAAGCCATCGATCTCCTCAACCAGAAGTTTCCCGCCGCGGCCGGCGCCTCGGCCAGGATCGTCTTTGCCGCTCCCGCCGGACATGAACTCACCGAACCCACCCTGACGTCAGCCGTCGATGCAACCCTGGCTCAGGCGAAAGCGGCCGGCCAGGTCGTGGCGGTCACCAATCCCTTCACCGAGGGAACCGTCTCCAAAGACGGGACGATCGCCTATGCCGACGCCATCTACACGGTGCCGGTGGCCAACATCACCAATCGGTCCAAGGCTGCGCTCGAACGGAGCGCTCAACCGGCCCACGCTGCCGGAATCACGGTGGCGTTCGCCGGCGGGGTGATCACGCCCGCGGGGGCCAAGAGCTCCGAGGGCCTCGGCATCCTCATCGCCTACATCGTGTTGGCCATCACCTTCGGGTCCCTCCTTGCCGCCGGACTCCCGCTGATCACGGCGATCATCGGCGTGGCGATCGGCATCCTCTCGATCAACGCTTTGGGTGCGGTGGTTGACCTCTCCTCCACCGCCCCGATCCTCGCCACCATGATCGGTCTCGCCGTCGGCATCGACTACGCGCTGTTCATTTCGCACCGTTATCGGGAGCACTTGGCCGAAGGACTCGAACATGCCCAAGCGGCGGCCCGTGCGACGGCGACCGCCGGGTCGGCGGTGGTCTTTGCTGGCCTCACGGTGGTGATCGCTCTGACCGGACTGGCGGTTGTGAATATCCCATTCCTGACCGTGATGGGCCTTGCCGCCGCAGGCACGGTAGTCATCGCCGTGTTGATCGCCATCACCCTGCTCCCAGCGCTGATGGGGTTCGCCGGATCGAGGATCACGGCGCCGAAGGGCGCCCTCCGCTCGGCGGCGACCGGTGGTGAACCCAAGGCATCGGCCAGCCTCCGCTGGGCCCGGATCGTGACCCGGCATTCGGTCGTCACCATCATGGCGGGCCTCGTCGTCGTGCTGCTCCTGGCCGCGCCTGAACTGGACATGCACCTGGGCCTGCCCGACGCCGGTTCGCAGCCGGTGGGCTCCACGGCCCGGACAGCCTATGACCTCCTCACCAAGGGCTTCGGCCCCGGGTTCAACGGCCCGCTGACCATCGTGGTCGATGCACCCAACTCGGTGAATCCCACCGCGGTTGCCGAGACGGCGGTGGCGGGGTTGAAGAGCCTGCCGGACGTACAGAACATCTCGCCGCCGATCCAGAACTCGACCAAGGACGTGACGATCGTCATCGTGACCCCCAAGAGCGGGCCGAATGCAACCGGGACTGCCAATCTCGTCAACCACATCCGCGCTGAAGCGGTCAAGATCCAGACCGCATCGGGGATCAGGGTGCTCGTCACCGGACAGACCGCGGTGAACCTCGATGTCTCGGCCAAGCTGTCGGCTGCGTTGCCAATCTACGTGCTCGTGGTGATCGGGCTCGCCCTCATCCTCTTGATGATGGTGTTCCGATCACTCTTCGTGCCACTGAAGGCGGTGGTCGGCTTCCTCCTGAGCATCGCAGCGTCATTGGGGATCGTCGTCTTCATCTTCCAGCAGAGCCACCTCGACCGATTGTTCGGTGTGACCGACCCGGGACCCATCGTGAGCTTCCTGCCGATCCTTCTGGTCGGCGTGCTGTTCGGACTAGCTATGGACTACGAGGTCTTTCTGGTGATCCGTATGCGTGAGAACTTCGTCCACGGCATCGACGCCCGCTCGTCCGTCCAGAGGGGCTTCGACGAAAGCGGTCGGGTGGTGATGGCCGCAGCCCTGATCATGATTGCAGTCTTCGGGAGCTTCGTCTTGACCAACGACCTCGTCACCAAGTCCATCGGACTATCCCTAGCCGTTGGTGTGGCCATCGACGCCTTCATCGTGCGGATGACGCTCGTTCCGGCGGCAATGGCATTGATGGGAAGCCGTGCCTGGTGGTTGCCTGGGCGGCTGGGCCGACTACTCCCCAACCTCGACCTCGAAGGTGCCAAGCTCCAGGCGCGGATGTCGCCGTCTACCCCTGAGGATCACGAAGGCAATCACGTGGATATACCGGAAATAACAGCGCTCGTGACCGCCGAGGTTGATGCATAGCCCGGTGACGGGGTTCATCACCTGTTCCGAGAGGAGATCCCCGTTCCGGGCCGTCACGCAGAGCCTTGCGGTTGTCGCGAATGTTAGGGAAAGGGGATTCCAGAGGTGACTCGCATGTGCCGTTGACCGGGTCCCCATGAACTGATCCCGCTGTGCGAGTACCCAGGGTATGCGTTCTGATCAAATGGCGCAGACGAATAAACCGTGATTTTGAGGTTCGTGACGGTGAGTGTGTTGTTGCGATCACCGTCGATCCCATCAGTGAAGGCCAGTTGTTGTGCGGGCGACAGCAATGCCTTCGCTTGCTTCCAATTGTGAGCGTTGACCGCCCAGTAGTAAGTCCGAACCGTTGCTTTTGCAGATAGCGGTTGGGACGACGTCGGTGTTGAGCATCCAACCAAAATCAGGCCTAATACCAACGCCCCCGGCATTGCAGCCCGCCTCGCTCTCACACTGTGAGCCTATTCGTAGGCCAACGGCATCCCCGACGTGCCTGGCCTCGTCTATCCGGCGTTCGGGTCAGTGTGCCTGTCTGGTCGATCCCTTCAGTCCTCCGAGTTCGTGGCCGATAACGGAGAGACGAGTTGCAATCAGGGGACCCGCACCCGATCGCGGAACCGTTGACGGGCGCAGTGAGCGACACAGATGGGGAGACAAGATGAACGACCCGAGCGAATTGATAGGTAAGGCATCGGCCATCGTGGGTACCGAGCAGCCGGTCATCGCTGCCGGAATCTTCGGTCTCAAGGACGACTACCTGGCCGTCGGTCTGGGCACCGCAGCGGGCGCCAGTCTCGGCGACGCGATTTTGGATAATCCGCTCGCGAGTGGCGTAGGTGGCGCTGCTGCGATGCATGCCACCCGATCTGCACTGGCTGCTTCAAATGGTCTAACGGTCCGGATGCTGGTGGCGGTCACGCCGGAGCTCATCCGGGTACTCGACTGGGAAACCGGCTC
Organism: Acidimicrobiales bacterium; assembly: GCA_015478655.1. Classification (GTDB taxonomy): domain Bacteria; phylum Actinomycetota; class Acidimicrobiia; order Acidimicrobiales; family RAAP-2; genus Bog-756. The sequence goes on from JADMIJ010000157.1 coordinate 3,719, forward strand.
AGGCCCCACCACGGAGCTTCTCTCCTTCGATCGTTCGTCGACCGACGTGAAGATCAACAAATTCGGCCTGAGCCGGCACGTCGAACTTCACGACTCGGCAACCGGCCAATCCCTTGCCCTTTCCGGATCGACCGCACCGTTCGTTTCCGAGTCCAAGGGAGACAAGGCGGTTCTGAAGGAGCTTTCCGACGCCCCGCTGAGGCAGTAGCTGACGCCGATTCGGCATCGGCGACGGGTCATCAGCGAGGATGCGAAGACTTATCCTGGAAGCACCGACTGAACTCCTGATCTGAAGACCGCGCATCCGCGGAA
>JADMIJ010000158.1 GCA_015478655.1 Acidimicrobiales bacterium
ACGGCGACTGGAACTACACCGTCAGTGCTCAATCAGTCGTGGCGTGAGGCCTAACCGAGGTTCTTCGGAACGATCAGAGCGGCAACGGTGATCCCAGCGATGAAATCATCCCTTAACCAGCGACGATCGTAGGTCCGAATCCATCCGACTATTGGGACGAGGCGCCATCGAGTTGGCTGGTGGCTGGACATGTCGACATGGGCCATCAGAACCGTACTGACCCCTTTCTCCCTCGGGTCCTTTCGCTCCGAGCGGCAGACGCCCGGATCCATTTGTCGATCCAGGCGTCCGCATACCTCATTGGGCCGTGCTCGGGGCCACTATGGAACTACGCCTGAGCGCTCCCCGACTTCGCATCCTGTTCGATCGCCTCCTGATCGGCGTGCAATTCCTTGGCCTGGATCTTCTCCGCGCGCTTCATGGCAGTCTTGATCTTCGCCTGCATGTCAGAGATGGCGACGACTATAAGCCCTGCCTGTCCGCTGTCGAGTCCTTCGCCCAGGTCCTTGAGGTCGCTACGGCTCATTCCCGATGCGGCATGACCTGCCAATGCCCCGAGCACGGCACCCCCACCACCCGTCGCAAGCAGCAATCCGCCTCCAACGGCAGCGGCCGGGAACAACGCGATCACGAGGCCGGTGGCAAGGCCGACGCCGCCACCGAGGACACCACCCACTCGCGTCGGTGTCTCGTGTTTCTTGACGATCTTGACCTTGCCGTCAGGCTTGCGTTCAACGACCGCTGCGTCGTAGGCATCGATCAACCCAACTTCAGTATGAAGAACGTGGACGGCGTCGTAGTCAGCCAGCGCGTCTTTGACATTGGCGTATACGCCGGAGTAAGCGAAGAAGGTATCGGCAGGCATGGGGGTCCTCCTGTTGGGGTTGTTGCTCCAATCACAAGTATCTGCCGATGACCACCGATTGGGAAGAGGCACGAGTCAGGATGCAGCGTGGCTCAGGCGAACTACCTTTGCCGGGACTGCGATTCAGCCGGCGAAGTGATCAGCCCCCCTCAATGCCCGAGGTACCCTGCGGTCAGGGACAGACCACGGTGATCTCGCCCTGACGCCTGGCGCTGCTGGGCGCTCGCTACACCGAGCCTTCGAGTCGCTGCTTCAGCGTCGTCACGTTGACCGGCATCTCCCGTCGTGCCTCGCGGCGCACGAGGAGGGGCACGAGGAGCCGACCGATGCCGTGGCCCTCGAAGTCGAGGGGCGATCGTAAGGTTCGCGCTGGTGTCGGAGCGCCGTTCGACCGTGACGTCGACGGTGGCCCGGATGGGTCCGTCCACGCCGCGGACGCCCCACTGGTGCGGCGGATCGAAGCAGACGAGCTCAGAGGTGACCGGTCGGTCGGCGAGGCCGATGCGCCGCGTCGTGAGACAGCGGTCCCCGACCTGGGGGGCGCGGCGCTGTCCATCAGACCGCTGACGACGCCCTTCTGCCACTCCGAGAAGCGACCCGGGTCGGTGGCGTAGGCGAACACCTCTTCGGCTGGGCGGTCGACCTCGATGCTGGCAATGATCGCCGGCACTCACCTACTTGACGAGCATCAGGATCTGGCGACCACCAGGCTCGCTGAGTGCCAGGGTCGGCCCACAAGGTTGCACGACTTGGCGAGCCTCGGTCTGGGCTGAAACCCGCAGGTGTATTGGGGTCCCCGGTGCCCAGCCGCCCAACCCACTGAGCGCTCAAGTGCCATCCGTGTTAGGCAGTGAGAGTCGCAAACTGCGGCGGAAGAATCTCAGAGCGGAGGGAAACTCCCATGTTTGTAACCGTCATCCACCGTATCCACGACCCTAAGGGTTTTGAGGCCGCCGAGGCCAAGGCGCTCGAAGCTGGACTTCCTTCACATGTGGCGTTGCCGATCCACGCATCAAACGATGATCACACCTTTGGAATTTGCATCTGGGAAGGTGAGTCGGTCGATAGCGTCCGAGAGGTGGTTGAAGGTGCGGTGGGACCGTGGGCAAACAATGAGTACATCGAGATGCACGTGGACGGCCTAAACCCGCAGCTCGCCAGCTAGGACTCATTCTGCCGCTCTGGGATTGAACCTCCGACGTTCGTCAGAGCGGTGTATCCTCCGATCACCGTAAGGGTGTCACCCTTTGGCAACCCGCCGGCACCACTTTCAGCGCGCGCTCGCCGACTATTGGGTACCCGCCTAACTTGAGTACCGAAGACTACGTACCCCCATCGCCAATCACCATGAGAGGACACCATGCCGACCGTAATCGGGCACCATGACATTTCGAAGGACAAGGACCACTGGCTGAACTCGCCCAAACGAGAGGAGCTCTTCGGCCCACTCGGCGTCACCAATATCAGGACGTTCGTGAACCCAGACGACCCGACGAAGGTGGCGGTCCTCATGGACGTTCCCGACATGGATGCATTCGCGTCCGCCATGCAGTCAGCGGCTGCAGCTGAGGCCATGGAGCACGATGGGGTTCTGCCCGAGACGATGGTAATCCTCTTAGAGGCATAGACGTCCGACCACCTGCCTCCCAGTGGTGATGCTGACTTGTACACGGGCACGCCTTGGTGTCACTAAAGGCGGTGCCCCCGACCGCCGGTCGGTGGCGGTGTCACTGTGCAGACCTGTGCGACCTCGGTGAGGAATCGCGAGTGCTGATCCGTTATGGAAGCTGGCCCCACGCTTGAATCACTCTGGGTCCAGAGATCATCGTGGTCGAGTCGTCGGCGAATGCTTGCACTTCGGCTTGTGCGGCGTCGTATTCGTCGGCGCTAGCAACCCCGGCGGCCAAGACTGCGGCCAGCTGCTTCGACATAGACATCTGCTGTAGTTGCTTTAACGGGCCATCGACGAACGCGTCTTGGACTACCCGATCGCCTAACGGAGTCAAACCGGCAGAGCGCATCAGGGTCGGTAGCCGTAGACCAAGCTCCGGGTCGCCGCCTGAGCGACGCACCGTCTCTCGGTACCACTCAAACCAACGGTCATACCAGGCGCAGGACGCAGAGAACGACTCCCGGTGCTCCGGGGCCTGGTGCCGAGGGCCCGGTCCACTTGCTGTTGCCGACCCAGGCTGCCAATCTCGGGCCATGCGAGTCGTCCATATGGGCCTCTGGAAGGTCAAGAAGGATGCGGATCCGGCTGTGATCAGGCGTGCCCAGGACAAGGTGGCACGGTTTACGGAGGTGCTGTCCGGGTGCATCGAAGCTGCGGTCGCCCAGCTCTATGTACCCGCGATGAGCAAGGCCGACCAGGAGACGTTTGGGAATTTGGCCGGTGGGTTCGAGGAGATGGCCAGGGGTTACAATTACATCCTGTACACCGTGTTCGAGAGTGAAGCCGCTCGACAAGCCTACGAAGAGCACCCAGCTCACATGGACCTGAGAGACGAGTGCCTAGCCATCTGGATCGGTGACGCCTCGGAGTCCGCCCTCGTGTTCGACCTGCGTTTACCTGACAAGGCCTGAGATTCATCCGCCACAGTGTCGATGAATTCGTCCGCGTGGACGACATCATGAACGGTGAGGTCACGTACGAAGGTCGTGAGGTCCTCGCTGACTCCGACGACACCCTCCACCACGCTGAAGGATCCCGAGTGGGAGAACACGACGGTGATCTCGGGCAACATTGCCGAGGAGATCGCACGCCTGAAGGAGGAGACTCAGGGTCCGATTCTCGTCGCTGGCAGTGCCACCTTGGTCGGGACGTTGCTGGCCAACGACCTCGTCGACGAACTGCGGCTAATGGTGTTTCCGACCGTGCTCGGCCGGGGTCGGCGCCTGTTCCCCAATGGCATCAACCGGCTGAAGTTTCGGTTGGTCGAGACCAGGCCGGTTGGGCCAGATGGCGTCCTCATCCAGACCTACTCCCGAAGTGGATAGAAAACTCACTGATCGTCTGTTTCGTGTGGGTCAACACCTCGCGGCACTTTGCCCAACCCCGACGCCCTTTGCCCCCCCTTTCACACCAGTGCCCAAGATGGACCTAAGGGTCCACCATAGGTTAATCCGCGCGATGTAGACTCTGCGTGTGGAAG
>JADMIJ010000159.1 GCA_015478655.1 Acidimicrobiales bacterium
GCTCCTCAGCCGCTGGTCAGCGGAACCTTCACCCCATAAGACACCAGCCACCTAGCGGTCGTCTGCCCAGTCGAACTCGTAGTAGATCCAATTGGAGTCGTTGTACTTCATGTCGAGACCCTCAGCGACCGCCGTAAACGACCCGACGCCGCACTCGCCCTTCGTCCAGATGAATCCGTCGGGCAGCACGATTTGCGCCTCGTGCGGTTCGCCGGTCACGGGATTCTTGAAGGTGTCCCCGCTGGCGCTGCCGACACCATCGGCCGACATCGTGATCTTGAGACCGGTACCGTCGATGGTGATGGGAGTCTTGACCAGCCCCGCCACCTCGTAGGTGGTTCCGAGGATGGCCCAGGGATTGCCTCCGAGTTGCCCGGTGTAGATCTGAGCGAGACAGCCGATCTGCTCTTCGGTCGTGTCGGGCTGGACGATGAACACCGCCTTGCCCCCACCATCGTGGATTGCCTTGGGCCAGTCCAGCATGGCGATACCCGAAAGATCGACGGTATCAGACAGGCTCCTCCGTCCCCCGAACAAAGAGAAGCGCAAACTACCTACTCGCCGCCACTCTCAATGTAGCGCGCACCAGGCCCTTGCGGCAAGGCCCTGGTCGGTGTGCAAAATCTCCCTCCGAACCAGAACTTCGGAAAGAAGAGGGTGGCATATGGTCAAGCATGCGGTGGTGATCGCTGGAGGCGGTCCGACGGGAATGATGCTGGCGGCTGAGCTGGCCCTGGCCCAGGTCGATGTCGTCATCGTCGAACGACACGCCACTCCGGATCCCGACCGCTCACGCGCCGGCGGTCTGCATGCGCGCACCATCGAAGTGCTCGATCTGCGCGGCGTCGCCGATCGGTTTCTCGAGGAAGGGAAGGCGATGCAGATCCAGGGATTCGGCCGAATCCCTTTGGACATCAGTGATTTCCCATCCCGCCACAACTACGGGCTCGCCCTCCCGCAGATTCAGACCGAGCGCCTGCTGGGTACCTGGGTCCAAGAGCTCGGGGTGCCGACCACGCGCGAGCGTGAGGTGACAGGGTTCACCCAGGACGACACCGGCGTCGACGTCGTTCTGTCCGATGGCACGTCGATCCAGGCGGACTATCTGGTCGGGTGCGACGGGGGTCGCAGTGTGATCCGAAAGGCGGCCGGTATCGAGTTCGCGGGCTGGGATCCGTCGACGAGCTGGCTCATGGCCGACGTCGAGATGGTCGAGAAGCCGCAGTTCGGCCTGCGTCCGGGCGGTGGGATCGGCCCGGCCGAGGGCGGAGATCGGATTCGGGTCGTCCTGACCGAACGCCAGGTCGAGCACACCAGCGAGCCCAGTCTGCAGGACGTCAGCGAGGCACTCATCGCCACCGACGGGACGGACTACGGCGTGCACAGCCTGAGCTGGAGTTCCCGTTTTACGGACAACACCAGGCAAGCGGCGTCGTATCGCGAGGGACGCATCCTTCTGGCGGGCGATGCCGCACACGCGCATCCCCCGCTCGGTGGTCAAGGTCTCAATACTGGTGTCCAGGATGCCGTGAACCTGGGGTGGAAACTGGCCCAGGTGGTCAAGAAGACATCATCCCAGAGCCTGCTGGACACCTACCACGACGAACGGCATCCGGTCGGCGCCCGGGTGCTTCAGAGCACCATGGCTCAAGTCGCACTCACCAGCCCCGGCGAGCGCCACCACGCCCTGCGCAACACCATGACCGAGCTACTCAGCATGGACGAGCCGCGTCAGAGCATCGCCGCCATGATGTCGGGTCTCGACATCCACTATGACCTCGGGCCAGGACATCCTCTACTCGGACGTCGCATGCCCGATCTGGACCTCGTGACCGCCGACGGCCCACTGCGCGTCTTCACCCTGCTGCACGACGCAAAGCCGGTGTTGCTCAACCTCGGTGAGCCCGGCAGCTTTGACATCACTCCATGGGGTGACCGGGTCCAGCTGGTCGACGCCACCTATACCGGACAGTGGGAGCTGCCCGTACTTGGCGCGGTGACCGCTCCTATCGCTGCGTTGATTCGGCCCGACGGCTATGCCGCCTGGGTGGGGGACGGCACAGACACCGGATTGCGTGACGCCCTGACTACCTGGTTCGGAACACCTTGACGCGAGACGAGGATGCATCTCGGACTCGGGCCGCAAGCCCGATGGCTACCGTCCGGGCTCGTACCGCATCGCCACTGCCCCCGAGCCGAACTCCAGGCGGCTCAAGAGTCTCAAGTCGACATGCTTCGATAGCCCCGCGAACAACGTCGGCCCGTGGCCTGCGAGCCTGGGATGCACCACGAACTCGTACTCATCGATCAATCCCAGCTCCGTCAACGCCAGTGGGAGCCTCACACCTCCCACTAGCAGTCCCTTGCCTGACTCCCGCTTGAGTTGCTGAACGGCCTTGCCCAGATCCCCGCGCACGAGTTCCGCGTTCCAATCGACCTGCTCGAGGGTGCTCGACACGACATACTTCTTTGCCGCGTTGATCGTCTGGGCGAAGGGTTCCATCCAATCCGGTCTCGCTCCCGTCGGCGCCGGCGGCCGCCACGCTGATTCCATCATTTCGTAAGTCACCCGGCCAAAGAGAAGGGCGTCGGCCTGGTTCAGGATGTCGGCGGCGTGACGATGCAGATCTTCGTCCGGCGGGATTGCACAATGATCGCAGCACCCATCCAGTGTGACGTTGATGGAGTACCGAAGGGGTCGCATTTGGCAAGAGTACCGGCACTTGGGTAACCAGTAAGGGGTCAGTCCGGAGACGACCCCGTGGCCCAACGACAGGAGCTCCGTGTGACCAAAGTCATGATCGGACAAGATTCACGGTTGATGGCAACACAGTCCTGAGGGCACTCAAGAGGGCGGGCGGGCCGCTACGGGACAGGCATGGGCGAGAACGGTGATGCTCAGCTTCGGTCCGATTCAGCAACAAACTTCTCGGGAGCAACTATGAACGCGGTTCCTCAAGGCTCTGGAACAATCTCCACGACGACGTTCAGTTCAGCACGTCACGAGCGGCCGTTGTGTCCACCGATTTTGACGCTTTACCCAGCCAGTCGAGCGGTGTCCGGCCTCGGTCATCGAGGGCCCCCCGGTCGGCGCCGTGTTCGAGCAAGACCTGGATCGTCTGCACGAACCCCGCCTTCGCGACATAGTGCAGCGCGGTCGCACCGTTGTAGCGCTGGTCGACGCGCGCTCCGTAGCGGAGGAGCGCCGCGACGAAGGTGGGGTTGTCCCTGCGACCCTTATTGCCAGTGCAGCTGATCCTCACCCAGTCGCCGGAGTCCTCGCCAGCGATTCCGACACCGGCCGAGGCCCCTGAGACCGCTAGTCGTGGTGCGATCTCGGGGTCAAGCACCCACCGGCCGGCACCGACGGCGTGCGCGTCCGCTCCGTGCTCCAGCAAGAGCTCGACCATCGCTCGGTTGCCGCGTGCCGCCGCAGCCCGAAGGGCGCGGGCTCCCGTTCGAACGGGCTCCGAGGTGTGATCGAGCAGGACACGCAAGGTCGGGAGCTGATCGCCGCCGACTGCGTGGTGAATTGGCGTGGTAGTGAGCACATCGGTGGCGGGATCAGAGATCTGCGCCAAGGAGGGACGCTTGGTCAGCAGTTCCTGCACAAGCGGGAGGTCACCCAAGAAAGCGGCGGTGAAGATGTCCTCGCAGGCGCCACGGCCAAGCAAGTACGCGCTGATCTTCGAACGGCTCATCATGCGAGCCGCGCACAATGGCGTAACAAAGAAGACGAGCTCGAAACTGGCGCCGATCATGCTGACATGGAGCGGAGCTGGCCTGTTCACGTCGACCCCATGGCCGATGAGCCACTCAACGACCTCGATTCGGCCAGCGAGCGTCGCGCTTTGGAGCAGGGTGGCGGCGAGGGCCGGGCGCTGAAGGACTTCGGGCACCTCCACGACAAGCGTCGCCAGCTCATCCACCTTCCCCCGCTGTGCCGACAGCATCGCCCGCTTTAGCCTGGAAGCACCGACTGAACTCCTGATCTGAAGACCGCGCATCCGCGGA
>JADMIJ010000033.1 GCA_015478655.1 Acidimicrobiales bacterium
CTAGTTGCCGAGCCCGGCCCGTATCTCGGCGATCCGGCGTCCCGGGTCCCGCGGCGTGACCCGGCCCTTCCCCGTCCTCGAGACCCGGGCGACCGCAGCCAGCCAGGGCGAGGGCTGCCGCTCCATCTCTCGACCGTTGCCCATGCGGCGAACCCGCGCCCACGAGCAGTGGAGATCGTGCGAGGCACGGGTGAGCGCCACATAGAACAGTCGACGCTCCTCGTCGTGAGCCTCTGCGGACTCGGCGTAGACGATGGGGACATATCCCTCTTCGAGCCCCACCACGTGGACGGAGGTCCATTCGAGGCCCTTGGCCCGATGGAACGTGGCCAGCTCCACTGCCTCATCGGCGGCCACCGGCCCGCCACGCCTCGGACCCCTCGACGCGGCGAGGGGCTGGGATCGCCCTGACGCGCCCTCCGATCTTCGAACTCGGCCCGTGGGGCTCTCCGGCCCGGGGGCGATCCGGTAGGGGATGCCGGCCCGGGCCAGCGCCCGGCCGATGGTGGCGAGCTGGTCATGGGTGCGAGCCAGCACGGCCTGGTCCGACCACGGTTGCCCGTCTTCCGACCGGCCCATCAGCAGTGAGACCACGCCCTCGGCCTCGGCCCGATCGTCGTCGTACGCCGTGACCACGGACATCGGGCCGTCGGCCGCCACCGAGCGGGGAGGTGGCGCAACCGTTCGACCGAGGCCGGCCGTGGCTGCCGCCACCACCTGGGGCGTGGAGCGGTGGTTCTCGTCCAGTCGCACCACGTCCATCCCCGGCATCATCGCGGGCAATCGGGCCAGGAGGCTCGGATCGGCCCCGTTCCACCCGTAGATGGCCTGATTGGGATCGCCGACCACGCAGACGTCGTCGCCGTGGCCCAGCAGACCGCGCAGCAGCCGGAATTGAGCGGGATTGACGTCCTGGAACTCGTCCACGGACAGGTGCCGGTACCGCCAGCGCACTCCATCGGCGAACGCCCCGTCGTTGTCCAGCAGGTCGGCCGCGTGGACGAGTACGTCATCGAGGTCGAGCGAGCGCTTGCGACGGAGCGCCCGCTCGTAGGAGGCGAACGCTTCTGCGACCTGGTCGATGGTCGCCCCCGCCATCCCTCCGGCCCGTCCGGCGTCTTCCGCGGCCTCGGCGTAGGTCTCCGGAGTCAGACAGCGGGCCTTGGCCCAACCGATCTCGGTGTCCACCACCGACGCCGCCGCGGGATTGTCGACAAGGGCGGAGACGATGCGGAAGCGGTGCTCGGCGACCAGCGGCGGCGGACCGCCGGAGTCGAGAGCGTGGCGGCGCAGAAGCGTGAGGGCCAGTTGGTGGAGCGTCCCGGCCCGCACCCCCGGGCCCGGCACGCCGCCCGCCGTCACCGGCGTCGACACCGGCACGCCGTAGAGGCCCAGCCGCTCGCGCAACTCGCCAGCCGCCTTTCGGGTGAACGTGCACACCGCGGTGTGGTCCGCCTCGGTCGAGCCGTCCCTGATGCGCCTGGCCACCCGCAACGTGAGCACACGGGTCTTCCCGGATCCGGCCCCCGCCACGATGCACACCGCACGGGAGGGCGAGTCGATGGCACGGCGCTGCGACTCGGTCAGCATGGCCACGGCACGGTCGAAGGAATCGCCCGGCGCCGGCCGGTTCGACGTCGGCTCCTGTGGTTCCACGGGAGCTGAGGCTATCGGTAGGGTGTGCCGGTGCTGAAGTCGTTCGCCGACGGTCGACTGTTCGGTGCGACCTGGGGACTCGGAGCCCCCACTGTTCTGGCGCTGCACGGCTGGCAGCGCACCCACCTCGACTTTTCTCCGGTCTTCGAAGGACTCCCGCCGGGGGAGGCCCTGAGCGCTCTGGGGCCCGACCTGTCCGGGTTCGGGTCCACACCGCTCCCTCCGGAACCCTGGGGCTCCGCCGAGTACGCCAGGCACCTGTTGCCGCTGTTCGAGGAGTCGGGCGTGCTGGCTGAGCGGGTGGTGGTGGTCGGGCACTCCTTCGGCGGCCGGGTGGCCATGCGGCTGTTCGGCCTGGTGCCGGAGCGGATCGAGCGAGTGGTCCTGACGGCGGTGCCCCTGCTCGAGCGGCAAGGGCGTCGGGCGCGGCCCACCGCCTCCTATCGCCTGGTCCGGCGGCTCCACGGCATGGGACTGGTCGGCGATCGGCGCCTCGAGGCGATGCGGGACAGGTACGGATCTCCTGACTACCGGGCGGCCCAGGGTGTCATGCGAGGTGTGTTCGTCCGGGTGCTGGCCGAGACCTACGCGGACGACATGGCGTCCATGGGCTGTCCGGTGGACCTGGTGTGGGGCGACCAGGACACCGAGGTTCCCCTCGAGGTGGCAGCGCGGGCCCAGCCGATCTTCCCGTCGGCGAGGCTGCTGACGCTGCCCGGCGTCGGCCACCTGACCCCGACCGAGGCCCCGACACAGCTCCGGGACGTCATCCTGGGCCGACCGGCCAGGAACCCCGGCGCTCCCACCGGCTCCGGCTCGCCCGGCGATCCGTCGTGACCGTGGCTGGGTTGCCGGCCCCGTTCGCCGTCCTCGGAGCGGGCCGGTTCCACAGTGGCCTGGCCTGGATCACGGTGGGCGCCTGTGTGGCGGCGTGCGTACCCGCCGGGCTCCGGTGGCTCCGGGTCGCCCAGAGGGAGCACTACCTGGCCGGCTCGGTGGAACGATTCGCATCCCGGTGGTGGCGGTCGACGGCGGTCGACACGGCATTGGCTGTCGTGGCCGTCGCCTCGGCGGTTGCCTCGGTGGGCTGGCCGATCGCCGGGGTGGCGGCTGCGGGTGCGGTGGCGCTCGGTCCGTTGGGCCTTTCGCCGTGGGGCAGGACCTCCCCGCTGGCCTGGACCCGCCGCCTGCGCACCCTGGCCGCAGTCTGGGCCGCCCTGGAGATCGTGGTCGTTGGCATCGGAGTGGCGACCGGTCTGGCCGCACCGCTGGCGGTGGTGGCCGCCTTGATCGTTCCGGTGGCCGTGGACATCGCCTGCTGGTTGACCGCGCCGGTGGAGCGCCGTTTGTCCTCACGGTTCGTTGACGACGCAACGGCCCGGCTCACCCGGGTCGGCCCGACGGTGGTCGGCATCACCGGCTCCTTCGGCAAGACCTCCACCAAGGGCCACATCGCCCACCTGGTTCGTCCCACTCTGACGGTGGTGGCGACCCCGGCGAGCTTCAACAACCGTGCCGGTCTGGCCCGGGCCATCAACGAGCACCTGGCCGATGGGACCGAGGTGTTCGTGGCGGAAATGGGCACCTACGGTCGTGGGGAGATCGCCGAGTTGTGCGGCTGGTGCCCGCCTGACATCGCGGTGATCACCGCCATCGGCCCCGTTCACCTGGAGCGCTTCGGCTCCGAAGACCGGATCATCGAGGCCAAGTCCGAGATCCTCGAGCACGCCGACGACGTCGTGCTGCCGGTGGACGACCCCCGCTTGGCCGCCCTGGCCGAACGCGCCGCCGCGCAGAGCAAGCGGGTGTTCCGTTGTTCGGCGGTCGACCGGTCCGCCGATGTATCTGTCCTACGCAGCGCGGACGGGTCCCGGGTGTCGGTCCTTGCCCACGGCGAGGCACTGGCCGAAGAAGTCGAGCTGGCCGCCGGCATCCAAGCCACCAACCTGGCCTGCGCCGTGGCGGTGGCCCTGCTCCTGAAGGTGGACGCCGGCGCCATCGGCGCCCGACTGGCCGATCTTCCCCCTGTGGACCACCGACTGCAAGCGGTCCGTGCGGCCTCAGGAGCGACCATTCTCGATGACACCTACAACTCGAATCCCGCCGGCGCCGCTGCGGCCCTGTCGACGTTGAAGGCATCGACAGGGGCGGCGACCGCGGGCGGCCCGGACAGTCCGGGGCGATTGGTGGTGGTGACTCCGGGGATGGTGGAGCTCGGAGCCCGCCAGTTCAATGAGAACCGTCGTTTCGGGGCCGCCATCGCCGCCGTTGCCAGCGACGCACTGATCGTGGGACGGACGAACCGGCGGGCCCTGCTGGCGGGGTTGGCGTCGGTGCCAGAGTCGAGTACTGCCGTCCACCCGATGTCGAGCCGCCAGAAGGCCGTGGACTGGGTCCGAGAGCACCTCGTCGAGGGTGACACCGTGTTGTACGAGAACGATCTGCCGGACCACTACCCTTGAAAAGTTGAACCGCCGGCCCGGGCCACTCGCCGGCGGTGGTCCACGCTGCCGCTGATCGGAGGAGTCCAACCACCGTGCCCGAAGTCGCCGTCATCTTCGGAGGTCCGTCGCCCGAGCACGACGTGAGCGTGCTCACCGGACTGCAGGCCGCCCGGGGCCTGGCCGACGACCCGGGAGGATCGGGTGCTGCCGCCCGGGCCCTGTTCTGGTCCAAGACCGGCGAGTGGTACGAGGTCGACCCACGACTCGAGGCCGAGTCGTTCCTCGAGGGAGTGCCCCGCGGTGCCAGCAAACTGCAGTTCACCGCGGCGCCGGGCGGGGGCTTCTCCGAGCCGGGCGGTCGGCTGGGACGACCCAAGGCCCTCGACATCGACGCAGCGCTGGTGTGCTGCCACGGCGGACCCGGGGAGGACGGAACCCTGCAGGCAGCACTGGACCTGGCGGAGATCCGCTACTCGGGACCGACCGTGGCCGGTGCCGCTCTCGGGATGGACAAATTCGCCTTCGGCGCCGTCATGGCTGCCGCCGGCCTGCCCACCCTGCCCCGAGTACTGCTGACACCCGATGTCGAGTCACCCCCGTTCGGCGGGCCCTACATCGTCAAGCCGCGCTTCGGCGGCTCCTCCATCGGGATCGATGTGGTCGAGGACTTCGCCACCGCCCGGGCCCGCCTGTCCGCCAATCCGCATCTGCGGTTCGGCGCCGTGCTCGAGCCCTACCGTCCGGACCTCACCGATCTCCAAGTGGCCGTGCGCACCTGGCCCGCACTCGAGCTCTCAGCCGTGGAGCGGCCCATCCGGGCCGTGCCGTCCTCGGACATCCTCGACTACCGGGACAAGTACGTCGCCGGTGAGGGAATGGCGGGAGCCGACCGCCAGCTCCCGGCGGAGATTCCCCCCGAGCTCGAGAAGGGGTTGCGCCAGGCGGGCGAGCGGATCGCGGCGCTCGCCGGGGTCCGCGGGGTCGCCCGGATCGACTACCTCTCCGACGGTGAACAGTTCGTCGTGAACGAGATCAACACGGTGCCGGGATCTCTGGCCCGCTACTTGTGGGTGGCCCCGCCCATCCCCTTTGCCATCTTGCTTGCTGATCTGCTCGCCGAGGCCCGACAACGACCCACCCACGCCTACTCCGCGGCCGGCGCCGACGGCACGGTCCTCCGCTCGGCGGGATCGATCGCCGGCAAGTTGGGCTGAGGCGCTTGGCCGTTCACCGGCTCCAGCTCCTACCGGGAGAAGAAGTCCTGGTCGACATCAGGCCGCACTGGTCATTCCTGTCCGGACCGTTGGCCATCTCGGTGATCGTCATCGCCATCGGAGTGGCGCTCGATTTCGGGATCCCCCACACCTCGGTGGAAAGTCACTGGATCGAAGGCTCGGTGGTCGCCATCCCCTGCCTGTGGTTGGCGGCCCGGGTCCTCCGGTGGCGGACGACCAGCTTCGTGGTGACATCGGTGCGAATCGTCGAGCAGTGGGGCGTCATGTCCTACCACCAGTCCGAGACCATGCTGTCCCACATCGTGTCCGTCACTGCGACGCAGACGCTGCTCCGCCGCGTCATCGGCACCGGCCGAATCGAGTTCGAGATCCTCGGCGATGATCAGATTCGGTGGATCGACGACGTGCCCAAGCCGATGATCCTGCGCCGGGTGATCAATCGGCGGTTGCCGCCGTTCCCTTCCGACCCGGAGGCAGGCTGGGGCTAGGTCCCGCCCCCGGCGATTTGGGTAACCTCTGACGTTCCGCTGCATCCCGGTTGATCCGTCAAGATCGGGGAGGTCCGATGGCGTGGGAGGAGGCCGGCCGGGGTTGGGGTGCTCGAGCCGCAGAGTGGGCCTACCTGTTCGAACCGTACGCCCGGTCGGCCAACGAACGGGTCTTCGAACTGCTCGGCGTCGGCACCGGGACCCGCCTCGTCGACATCGCCTGCGGCTCAGGCCTGGCCGCGAACCTGGCTCGACGCAGGGGCGCAGAGGTGAGCGGCATCGATGCCGCCGAGGCCCTGATAGCCATCGCCCGGGTCCGGACCCCGGACGGCGACTTCCGGGCCGGCGACATGTTTTCGCTGCCCTTCGATGACGAGTCGTTCGACGTCGCCACCAGCTTCAACGGGATCTGGAAAGGTTGCGAGCCGGCTGTCCGCCAGGCCCATCGGGTCCTGGTCGCCCGGGGTCGGTTCGGCATGACCTTCTGGGGCAGTTTCGAGCGGCTCGGGCTGATGCCCTACTTCCTCAAGGTCATCGAGCATTCGCCCACCAGCCACGGCGCCGCCAGCATCGAGCAGGGTGACACCGGTCGTTCGGGAGTGGTCGAGGAGATGCTGGAATCCGCGGGCTTCCGGCTCCTGCAACGGGGTTCGGTCGACGTGGTCAACGAGTGGCCAGACGTCCACACGGCAGTTCGCGCCCTTGCCGCTGCCGGCCCGTCGGTCCCGCCGATGGAGGCCATCGGGTACGACGCCTTCTGTGATTCCCTGTCCGAAGTGCTGGCCCCGTTGTGCGACGACGACATCGGCTTGCGGATCTCGTCCGAATTCGGGTGGGTCCGGCCGAGAAGTCCTGAGCACAGCGACCGGGTCAACGCCGTAGCGCCACGGTCCCGTCCGAGGGAGCGACCCGCCAGGCCGGTGTCGAGAAGTCATGGAGGTCGACGGCGCCGGGTCGGCTCAGGGCCACGGCACACCCGCCGAACCCTGCGCCGGTCATCCTGGCCCCGTAGACGCCGGGCAGGGACGCCAGGCGCTCGACCAGGGTGTCGAGGTCCACGGTAGAGACGGCGAAGTCGGAGGCCAGGCTGTGGTGGCTCTCCGACATCACGGTGCCGGCCACGGTCAGGTCCCCTTCGGCGAAGGCGGTCGCGCACTGCCGGACGCGGCGGCACTCGGAGATCACGTGACGGGCGCGCTGGCGCAGCACCGGATCTTCCAGTGCGACGAGGTCGGCCTCGTCTGCCGTGCCGAGCGGGCCGATGACCGCCGCGGCCGCGTCGCACTCGGCCACCCGGGCGGCGTAGTCGGAGGTGAGGAGTGCTCGGCTCTGTCGGGAGTCGACGATGACGAACTCGGCGTCCGCCGGGATGGGGATGTGCTGGGTGTCGAGGGTGGAGAAGTCGATGAGAAGGGCACGGCCGCGTTGACCACTCAGGCAGATCAGAGGGTCCATCATCCCGATGGGGACGCCCGCCAGGTGCTCGGCGCGTTGACAGAGCCCGGCGATCGCTTCGATCGATCCGCCGACACCGAACACCTCGGCCACGGCCACGCACAGGGCTGCACTCGAGGAGAGGCCCGATCCGATCGGTAGGTCGGCGTCGATCGTCATCGTGCCCCCGGTGTCGGGCCGAGCCGTGGCGATCATCGCCCCGATCAAACGCGCCCACGGGGGCTCCAACGCCGCGATGGGTGCGCCATGAGCCGGCAGGTCCACAGGAAGGCGGACGGTCGGCCGGAACGCCGCCGAGGTGACGGCGACGTGAGCATCCGCCGAGGGCTCGAACGCGACGGTGACACCGAGCTCGATGGCCATGGGCAGGGCCAAACCCTGGTTGTAGTCGGTGTGGTCGCCAATGAGGTTGACCCGTCCCGGGCCTCTCGCCCGCCGGACCTCGGGCGTCAACGACCGTTGCCGAACGTGCTCACGAACGGACGCTACTTCGAGGTTCGACCAGCCCGAGTGGCGCCCTCATGGTCGGCCGGGGAGAACGCATTTGACCCCCGGGTTGCGGAAGGGCCACGATCCCGCCATGACCATCTCGCTGAGCAGACGTCCTAGGCCACTGGATACCCCCCTCTCGGGGCCGATACAGGGCGGTACCCGGTGAGCGGTCCCCTCGACGGCATTCGGATCATCGAGCTGGCGGGGATCGGCCCGGCGCCCTTTGCCGGGATGATGTTGGCCGACGCCGGCGCCGACATCATCCGCATCGATCGGTCGGAACGGGCCAGCTACCCTCCCAGCCAGGAGCCTCACGTAGACCTGATGAACCGGGGCCGGCGGTCGGTGGCCGTGGACCTCAAACATCCCGATGGCGTGGCCCTGGTGCTGCAACTGTCGGAGCGCGCCGACGGGCTCATGGAGGGTTTCCGCCCCGGCGTAGCCGAGCGCCTCGGCGTTGGTCCGGACGTCTGTCTGGCCCGGAACTCGAAGCTCGTCTACGGCCGGATGACCGGGTGGGGCCAGCGAGGTCCCATGGCCCAGGCCGCCGGCCACGACATCGACTACATCGCCCTGGCGGGAGCGCTCGAGCCGCTGGGACGAGCCGGGGACCGCCCCCTGCCTGCCCTCAATCTCATCGGCGACTTCGGAGGCGGGGGCATGCTGCTGGCCTTCGGCATGGTGGCCGCCATCCTCAGCGCCCAACGGACCGGCGAAGGCCAGGTGGTCGACGCCGCCATGGTCGACGGGGCCGCCTCGCTCATGACCATGACCTACACCCTTCGGGCCTCCGGAATGTGGAACGACGTGCGTGGCACCAACCTGTTGGACACGGGTGCCCACTTCTACGAGGTCTACGAGACGTCCGACGGAGGGTTCATCGGGGTCGGCGCCATCGAGGCACGCTTCTACGCCGAATTGATCCGGCTGTTGGAACTGGACGACGTGGACCTGTCCGCCCAGATGGACCGGGACACCTGGCCGGCCATGAAGGAGCGCTTCACCCAGGTGTTCGCGGCCAAGACCCGCAAGGAGTGGGAGGCCATCTTCGAGGGCAGCGACGCTTGCGCGGCCCCGGTGTTGTCACCGGCCGAGGCCCCCGATCACCCCCATAACAGGTTCCGAGAGACGTTCATCGAGGTGGCCGGCGTCGTCCAGCCGTCACCCTCGCCCCGTTTCGAGGGCACTCCGGGATCGATCCGGCGACCGCCTCCCAATCCCGGCCAGCACGGTGACGAGGCCCTGGCCGAATGGGGGTTCGCCGACGGGGAGGTCAGCGAACTTCGCCGGTCCGGGGCCATCCGCTGACGACCGCCGCCTCACGGATCCTCAGATGTTGACCACGGGGCAGGTCACGGTGCGGGTGATCCCCTCGATCAGCTGGATCCTCCCGACCACCATGCGCCCCAACTCGTCAACCGTCTCGGCTTCGGTGCGCACGATCACGTCGTAGGGCCCGGTCACACCCTCGGCCGCCAACACGCCGTCGAGCGCCGCAACGGCCCGGGCCACTACGGCGGCCCTTCCGACCTCGGTCTGGATCAGCACATAGGCGTTGACCGGCATTCGATCCTCCCGTGGCGGTGGAATGTGGGGACCGGCGAATGCTATCGCCACCGACGTCGCCGCCTACCATGCCGGATGTGGGCGTTCGGGAGCGAAGTGACCAGTTCCGGCGCCTGGCCAGGTCGGCGATCTCCGACCTGTTCGACCAGCGCCGGCCCTTCGGGCGACTGGCCCTGACCCATGTGCTGATGACCGCCGGGGACACCTTGTTCGCCGTCTCGCTGGCCGGTTCTCTGTTCTTCTCGATCTCACCGACCGCGGCCAAGGACAAGGTGTTGCTGTACCTCCTGTTGACCATGGGCCCCTTTGCCGTGGTGGCACCCGCCCTGGGACCGGTCATCGACCGGAGCCGCGGTGCCCGGCGGGGGCTGGTGGTGGCGTCTGCCCTGGGCCGGGCGGTGCTGTGCCCCTTCCTGGCCCGCGACATCCACTCACTGCTCCTGTTCCCCGAGGCCTTCGCCATGCTGGTCCTGTCCAAGGTGTACCTGGTGACCAAGGGGGCACTGGTACCAGAGATGGCCGCCCTCGGCATGCTGGACGACGTGACCGGGGCGGAGGAGCCCAGGGGTCCCATGCCCGATCCGCAGGCGTTGGAGGCCGCGCCTCCCGCCGCCCGCTCCCCTCACCCCACGCCGCCCTACGGAACGCCGCTCGTCCGTGTGGACGGCCCCGGAGCCGGCGTCGGCGCCGTCGAACCCGATCTGGCCACCCTCAACGCCCGATTGGGTCTGCTGGCATCCCTCTCCGGCCTGGTGTTCGCCCTTCCGGCGGTGGCCATCCTCAAGTTGGGCGGCGCACCGAGCGTGCTGTGGGTGGCGGTGGGGGTGTTCGCCGCCGCGGTGGCGGCCGGGGCGCGACTGCCGGTCCCGGCGCGGCCGCTACGACGCCGCACCCGGCGTCACAGGGCCGGCCCAGGGAGTGTCGACCGCGTCGCCCCGTCGGCCCCCCCCGTGGTTCCAGACGTCGTGCAGGCACCGGACTTCGACGAGCGATGGGTCGGTGACGACGAGGATCTGGCTGCCTTCCGGCCCATCGCCGACACCGAGGTCATCCTGGCCCTCATGCCCATGTCGGTGCTGAAGGCGCTGATGGGCTTCCTGACCTTCCTCTACGCGTTCGCCCTCCGTCGAGAGGCCGCGGCAACCTGGTGGTTCGGCCTCGTGCTCGGAGGGCTCACCGCCGGTGCGCTCATCGGTGTGCTGCTGGTGTCCCGAATCCGACGGGTTCTGAACGAGCAGCAGATGCTCACCGGCTCGCTGCTGGTGGTGGCCGCTTTCGCCACCCTCGGTGCCTTCTTCCCCGTCCGCTGGCTGCAGGCGGTGGTGGCCATGGCGGTGGGCGCGGCCAGCGCCGTGGCCAAGCCGTCGTTCGACGCGCTGGTCCAACGTCACGTGCGAGAGTCGAACCGGGGGCGGGCCTTCGCCCGCTTCGAGACCCGGCTCCAGCTCACCTGGGTAGTCGGTTCGTTCGTCCCGGTGGTGCTGGCCCTGCCCATCGCCGCCGGCGACTTGATCATGGCAGTAGCCGCCGCCGTGGGTGCTGTCTCCTACGTCAGTTCGCGCCGGGCCGTCCGTGGGCCGGCGGGCCAGGGAGCAAGACCGGGCCCGGTGGCTGACTGAGCTCCGAGACGTGGCGCCGCGGGCGACTCAGCCGAGCTGTCGTTCGAGCTCGTCCACCTCGGCCCGCAGCTGCGCCGGCAGCTTGTCTCCGAACTTTGCGTAGTGCTCACGGATGCCGGGCACCTCGGCGCGCCACTCGTCGGCGTTGACGGTGAGCAGCTTGGCCATGTCTTCGGCCGACACGTCGAGGCCGTCGGTGTCGATGGCGCCGGCCGACGGGACGAAGCCGATCGGCGTTTCGGTGGCATCGCCGGTCCCGCTGACCCGCTCGAAGACCCACTCGAGGACACGGGAGTTCTCCCCGTAGCCGGGCCACAGCCAACGGCCGTCCTCGTCCTTGCGGAACCAGTTGACGTAGAAGATCTTCGGCAGCTTGTCGCGGTCGGCGCCGGCGCCGATGTTCAGCCAGTGGGCAAAGTAGTCGGCCATGTTGTAGCCGCAGAAGGGCAGCATGGCAAAGGGATCGCGGCGGAGGTTCCCCACCGCGCCGGCCGCCGCCGCCGTGGTCTCCGAAGCCATGATCGATCCCAGGAACACTCCGTGCTCCCAGTCCCTCGACTGGAACACCAGCGGGACCACCGAAGCGCGTCGGCCGCCGAACAGGATGGCGTCGATGGGGACACCGGCGGGATCTTCCCATTCTGAGGCGATGGCCGGGTCTTGCGCGGCGGGGACGGTGAACCGGGCATTGGGATGGGCGCCGGTGGTGCCGGACTCCGGAGTCCAATCCTCGCCCCGCCACGAGGTCAGGTGGGCGGGCGGTTCGTCGCTCATGCCCTCCCACCACACGTCGCCGTCGTCGGTCAGCGCCGTGTTGGTGAAGATGGCATTGGCGTCGAGGGTGAGCATGGCATTGGGGTTGGTGTGGACGTTCGTGCCCGGTGCCACACCGAAGAACCCGGCCTCCGGATTGATGGCATAGAGCCGCCCGTCGGATCCGAATTTCATCCAACAGATGTCGTCACCCACCGTCTCGACCTTCCAGTCAGGAAGGGTGGGGATGAGCATGGCCAGGTTGGTCTTGCCGCAGGCCGAGGGGAAGGCGCCGGTGACATAGCGGGTCTCTCCGGCCGGCGAGGTGAGCTTCAAGATGAGCATGTGCTCGGCCAGCCAGTTGTCATCTCGGGCCATCACCGAGGCGATGCGGAGTGCGAAGCACTTCTTACCCAGGAGTGCGTTCCCGCCGTATCCAGAGCCGTAGGACCTGATCTCACGGGTCTCGGGGAAGTGCACGATGTACTTGTTGTCCGAGTCGCACGGCCACGGCGTGTCGGCGTGCCCGTCGGCGAGCGGCGCGCCGACCGAATGGAGGCACGGCACGAAGTCGCCGTCGGCCCCGAGCACCTCGAGCGCTCCGCGCCCCATGCGGGTCATGATCCGCATGGACACTGCCACGTAGGCCGAGTCCGTGATCTCGACGCCGATGTGGGCGATCGACGATCCGAGCGGACCCATGGAGAAGGGCACCACGTACATGGTCCGACCCCGCATCGAGCCCTTGAACAGGTCGGTGAGGACGCCGCGCATCTCAACGGGGTCCCGCCAGTTGTTGGTCGGTCCGGCATCAGACTCGAGTGTCGAGCAGATATAGGTCCGATCCTCCACGCGGGCGACGTCGCCCGGGTCCGAGTGGGCCCAGTAGCTGTTGGGCCGCTTGGCCTCCGAGAGCTTGGTGAAGGTCCCGTTGCTCACCAGCAGTTGGCACAGCCGGTCATACTCCTCAGCCGATCCGTCGCACCATTCGACAGCGTCGGGCTCGGTCAGCGCGGCGATCTCGTCCACCCATGCGATGAGCTTCTTGTTCTCGGTGGGGGGCATTGGCTGGGTGTTCCTCCTCGGGTTGATGCCTGTTCGGCGGGGCGGGCGGACCGCCGTACCGAACGGACCGTCCCCGGGGCTCTCATCGATTGTAGTGGGGGCGATTCCCCACAATGGTAGGCAAGGGGCCGTGCACAGTCCCAATTCCGGGGCTCCCGGGACCGGTCCGGAGAACGCCGTCGACGAGTTCGACGCCATCGAGCGCCTCCGCGCCCGCTTCGAGGCCGCCGCTCGGGGCCAGTACCCAGACGGGGAGGTGCCGCCCTTCGGGGACACGTGGATCGGTGACGACGCCGCCGTGGTGACCACGAGGGCCGCCACCACCGACGACCAGGCCAAACGCCAGGCCAATCAGGCCAACCGGGCCGGTACCCAGGAGGAGGCCGTCCGACCTTCCACCGCCCAGGCCCTGCTGGCCACCGACCTGATCGTCGAAGGGGTCCACGTCGATCTCGAGCTGTGCAGCCTCGAGGACGTGGGCTACAAGGCCTTGATGGTCACGGTGTCCGACCTGGCCGCCATGGGGGCCTGGCCGGAGTATGCCCTGGTCTCGATCGCCGGCCCACGGGGAACCGACTTCGACCAGCTGGGAGCCGGCCTGGCCGCGGCCGCGGCCGAGACCGAGTGCGTGGTGGTGGGTGGGGACCTTTCGCAGTCGCCGACCCTGGTGATCTCGACGGCCGCCTTCGGTGGGCTGCGCGGTGACACGGGCCACGGCCCTCTGCTCCGGTCGGGCGCCAGCGCGGGCGATTTCCTCTTCGTCACCGGCCCCCTCGGCGGTTCGGCGGCCGGCCTGCGTCTTCTCCGCTCCGGCCTAGCCGGCAGCCAGGCCACCCCGGCGCTCGCACGGGCCTACCGGCGACCGAGGGCCCGACTCCGCCAAGGCGAGGTCGCCCGCCGGGCGGGGGCGAGCGGGGCCATCGACATCTCCGACGGCCTGGCTGCCGATATCGGGCACCTGGCCAGGGCCTCCGGCGTGGGCATGGCGCTCGACCGGCTGCCGGTGATCGACGGCGCTACCCGGGACGAGGCCCTCAACGGTGGCGAGGAGTACGAGCTCCTCATCGCCACCGGGGAGCCGGAGCGACTGGTCGGGGCCTTCGAGGCTGAGGAGCTGCGCCCTCCGATACCCATCGGTGTCTGCGTCGCACAGCTCGGGCAGGCCACGCTCGAGGGTCGTCCGCTGCCACCTGGGGGCTGGCGCCACCAGTTCTGAGCGAACCGGAGCGGGCAGGGGACCGCGTCGATCCGGCCGTAAGACCGTCAGCGCCGGACACCGAACCGGTCACAGGGAGCTGAGGCTGCCCCCGACACACATGGGCGCCCCACGGGTGGGAGCCGGCGAGTGACCCTCAGCCGGGAATGTTGCGGATCGGGCGCTTCACGACCTTGCCGGAACGAATGCACGAGGTGCAGGCGTGGAGCCGTTTCGGCGATCCGTCGACCAGGGCCCGAACCCGCTGGATGTTCGGATCCCAGCGCCGCTTGGTCCTCCGGTGGGAGTGGCTGATGTTCATGCCGAACGACGGCTTCTTCCCGCACACCTCACACACCGCTGCCATGACACTCCGACTTCCTCGTGGGATCCTCTGGGTAAGGCGCAAAGGTTAGCATCCTGGCCATGGTGGTCCTCGACGCGCTCGGAGCGACGGAGCTGTGCCGGGTCATCGTCACCTTCCGCGACGGGCTGCGATCCCACCAGGACCTGATCAACCGACTCAACGTCTACCCGGTTCCCGACGGAGACACCGGAACCAACATGGCGTTGACCCTCGAGTCGGTGGTCGAGGAGATCGCCGGCCTCGAGTCGGCCGACCTCGACAGCGCCTGCAAGGCGATCACACACGGATCCCTGATGGGGGCCCGCGGGAACTCCGGAGTCATCCTCTCGCAGCTCCTCCGCGGCATCTCGGCCGGCCTCAACTGCCCGTCCGGCCGACCCGGGGCCCGTGAGCTGTCGGAGGCGCTGACCATCGCCGACAAGCTGGCCCGCGAGGCGGTCATGCGTCCGGTGGAGGGGACGATACTGACGGTGGCCAGCGGTGCCGCGGAGGAGGCCCGGCTCGCCGCGGAGGCAGGCAAGTCGCTGGTGGACGTGGCCGAGGCCGCCAGAGTCGGGGCCGCCGAGGCGCTGGACCGGACGCCTTCGCTGCTTCCCGTGCTGGAGCAGGCCGGCGTGGTCGACGCCGGAGGGAGCGGCTACCTGCTGCTGTTCGACGCCCTGCTGGCCGTGCTCGATGGGCGTCCCCTGCCCGGGCCGGCGGACCTGCCGGAGACGAACTTCGGTCCCCTCAATCCCGAGGCTCCGGGCACCGCCCTGGCGCCGGGAGATGCCGATGCCGAACTCGCCGGCCTCCGCTATGAGGTCATGTACCTGCTGGAGGCGGCCGACGAGACCATTCCCTCGTTCAAGGAGGTCTGGGCCGGCCTCGGGGATTCCATCGTGGTGGTCGGCGGGAACGGCCTCTGGAACTGCCACATACACACGGACGACATCGGAGCGGCCGTCGAGGCCTCGCTCGATGCCGGACGGCCGAGGACCATTCGGGTCACCGACCTGCTGGAGCAGGTCGAAGAGGAGCGTTGGGTGCGCGAGGCCGTGGCGACCCAGGCCAGTGGGCCACCGGAGACGCCACCGGGCCCGCCCCCGGCCACCGGGGTCGTCGCCGTGGCCACCGGGGAGGGCATCGGGCGGATCTTCCGGTCACTGGGTGTCCAGGGGCTGATCAGCGGGGGCCAGTCGATGAATCCGTCCACCGCCGATCTGGTGGAGGCAGTGGACGACCTCCGATCAGACGAAGTGATCATCCTCCCCAACAACGGGAACATCCGGCCGGTGGCCAATCAGGTCAACGACCTGACCACCAAGGCCGTCTGGGTGGTTCCCACCGACACCATCGCCGAGGGCTTCGCGGCGCTGCTGGCCTATGACCCAGGAGCCCATGGTGAGGTCAATGCCGAGGCCATGGCGGAATCTGCGCGGAGGATCGTGGCCGGCGAGGTCACCAGGGCAGTCCGCGACTCCGACAGCCGGGCGGGCCATATCACGTCGGGCGATTGGCTCGGCTTGTCCCGCCAGGGCATCGAGGTCATCAGCGACTCCCTCACCGGCGCGGCCTGCTCGTTGCTCGAGGTGCTCGTGACCGACAGCCACGATCTGGTGACCATCATCGAAGGCGAGGGCACAGGAGCGGCCGACACCCGTCGCATCACCGAATGGCTCAGGGATCACCGCCCGGGCGTCGAGACGGAGGTGCACCACGGCGGGCAGCCCCTCTATCCCCATCTGTTCTCCATCGAGTGACAGCGGCGCCATCTGACGCCACCTCGCCCGACGGCGGACCGCCGGACGGCCCGCCGGCCGGGGGCCCTGGGCGCAAGCTGGGCCAGTTGGCCGAGCTCGAGGTGTCGGTGCTCAAGGGCGTGGGGACGGCAGCCCTTCGCGACCTGGCCGAGTTGGGTATCGGGACGGTCCTCGACCTGATCACCCATTACCCGCGCCAGGGTCGGTACATCGACGGCACCCGGTTGGTCCCCATCGCCGATCTGGTGGTGGGGGACAAGGCGTCGGTACTGGGCGAGGTGACGCGGGTCAGCTCGCCGTCGTCCGGCTACGGACGGGGTCGACGCCGAGGTCCTTCCCGGGTCGAGGTCGAGATCGCCGACGACAGCGCGCGGCTCAAGGTGGTCTTCTTCAACCAGGCCTGGCGGGCCAAGCAGCTGGCGGTCGGAACCCTGGCCCTGTTCTTCGGCACCATCGGCACCTACCGGGACGCCCTGCAGCTGAGCAGTCCCACCGCCGACGTCCTCCGGGCCGCCGGCGACGATGGGGAACCCGACGATGGAGATCGGAAGGGACGGATCTTCCCGGTCTATCCCCTGACCGAAAAGGCCAACCTCACCTCGGCCCGCATCAGCAGATATGTGGGCGAGGCCCTCGACCGGGCCGGCCGCTTCGCCGACCCGCTTTCCGAGGCCTGGCGTCGGCGGCTCGACCTCGTCGACCGCACCGAGGCGTTCAACCACATCCACCGACCGACCTCCCTGGCCCAATGCGAGCCGGCCCGTCGGCGGTTGGCCTTCGACGAGCTGTTCCGACTCCAACTGGCGCTGGTGCTCCGCAAGCTGCGCCTGCAGGACGACGCCCGGGGCATCCGCCACACCGTGTCGCGCTCCGACGGTGGCCCGACCCTGACCGATCGCTTCCTCGACCGCCTGCCGTTCTGCCCCACCGGCGCGCAGCAACGCGCCATCACCGCCATCCTCGACGATCTGGCGGGACCGTTGCCCATGCACCGACTCCTCCAGGGGGACGTCGGCTCGGGTAAGACGGTGGTGGCGGTGGCGGCGCTGCTGGTGGCGGTCGAAGGCGGTCACCAGGGGGCCCTCATGGCCCCCACCGAGGTGCTGGCCGAGCAACACGCCGGCGCCGTGGCCGAGCTGGTGGACAGCCTGACCGTTTCCGATCCGACCACCCTGGAGGGGTGGCGCCCCCTCCGGGTGGCCCTGCTGACCAGCAAGACGGCCGCCCGCGGTCGGGCGGCCATCCATGCCGGGCTGGCCGACGGAACCGTCGACATCCTCATCGGGACCCATGCCCTGCTCACCGACCAGGTGGAATTCCATTCCCTGGGGGTGGTCGTGATCGATGAGCAGCATCGCTTCGGGGTCGAGCAGCGGGCCGCCCTCCGGGCCAAGGGCCGGGGGCCCGACGACACCGGCCATGACCCGGACCTCCTGGTGATGACGGCCACGCCCATTCCCCGCACCGCCGCCATGGTGGTGTTCGGGGATCTCGACATGACCATCGTCGACGAGCTGCCGCCGGGCCGCCTCCCGGTCACCACGGCCTGGCTTCGCACGCCGCTGGAGGTCGAGGAGGCCTGGTCGCGGGTGCGCAGCGAGGTGGCGCGGGGCCATCGGGCCTTCGTGGTGTGCCCATTGGTCGAGGGGTCCGAGCGCGTGGAGGCCACCTCGGTGGTGGCCGAGGCAGAGCGGCTGGCCGCCTCGGAGCTGTCCGGGCTCCGGGTCGGGCTCCTTCATGGGCAGTTGCCGTCGGCCGAGAAGGAGCGGGTGATGGCGGACTTCAGGTCGGGTGCGCTCGAAGTGCTGGTGGCCACCACGGTGATCGAGGTCGGTGTGGACGTGGCCGAGGCCACCGTCATGGTCATCGAGGACGCCGACCGGTTCGGCATCGCCCAGCTGCACCAGTTGCGGGGCCGGGTCGGCCGGGGGAGCGACCCGGCGTGGTGCTACCTGCTGTCGGAGAGCGACGCACCCGAGCCGGAGGCCCGATTGTCAGCCATGGAGCAGAGCACCGACGGGTTCGCACTGGCCGAGGTCGATCTCGAGCTGCGCGGCGAGGGGACCATCCTCGGGGCGCGTCAAAAGGGCAAGAGCGATCTCAAGTTGGCCAGGCTCATCTCCGACCAGGACCTGGTGGTCGAGGCCCGCTCGGTGGCCGAGGAGTTGGTCGCCGACGACCCCGAATTGTCGGCCCACCGCCTGCTGGTCGACGAGCTGCGGATCTTCATCGAGGACGACGAAGCGGAGTTCCTGTTCAAGAGTTGAGCCGTGTCAGCTGAGCCGGACAACGACAACGAGGTGGTGGGGCCGATGGCCAGAGCAGGGCGATTTCCCACAAACCGCCCCGGTAGGCTGCATCGGTGCGCGTGATCGGAGGAGAGTTGCGTGGTCGGCGCCTGGCCGCTCCGGCCAGCTCCGGGATCCGGCCGACGTCCGATCGGGTGCGGGAGGCGGTCTTCGACATCCTGTTCAGCCTGGGCGGCGTGGACGGCATGCAGGTAGCCGATCTCTTTGCCGGATCTGGAGCGCTGGGCATCGAGGCCCTGTCGCGCGGGGCGGCCTCGGTCACCTTCGTCGACCGAGATCCAGCCTGCGTGGCCGCGGTGCGGGACAATCTGGCGTCCGTTGGCCTCACCGACGCCGTGGGCAACGGAGAGGCCACCCTGGTCCGCGCCGATGTCGATTCGTGGGTCGCCACCACGGCGGCGCGCTACGACCTGGTCCTCTGCGATCCTCCGTACGACTACGACGGCTGGGACACCCTCGTCAGCCGGTTACCGTGCGATCTGGCCGTCCTCGAATCGGGAGCCGAGATCGCGCCCCCGCCAGGGTGGGGGGTCATCAAATTCAAACGTTATGGGGGTACCATCGTGACCGTGGCCCGTCCCGAACTGGTCACAGAGAAAGGTGTCTCGTGAGGATTGCGCTCATACCTGGGTCGTTCGACCCGGTCCACAATGGGCACCTTGAGGTCATCGAGCGGGCGTCCCGCCTGTTCGATGAGGTGGTGGTGGCGACGTTGCGCAACCCCCAGAAGAGCGAGGCCCTGTTCGATCTGGACGAGCGTCAGGAGATGCTCGTGGAATCGCTGGCCCACCTGGTCAACGTGCGCATCGTCTCGGTGGCGACCCTGGTGGTCAACGTGGCCCAGGACGTGGGGGCCAGCGCCATCGTCAAGGGGCTCCGGGCCGTGTCCGATTTCGAGAACGAGCTGCAGATGGCCCAGATGAACAAGCAGCTCTCGGGGGTGGAGACCCTCTTCATCCCGACCAGCTCGGCCCATTCGTTCATCGCCTCGCGCCTGCTGAGGGAAGTGGCCCGCTTCGGCGGCGACGTGACGTCGTTCGTACCCCATGTGGTGGCGCAGCGGCTCAAGGAGAAGTTCGCCGATGAGTGATCTCTTCGCCAACCTCGAAGAGCAGCGGGCGGCGGGGGAGGAGCATGACGCCGAGGCGCTGATCCGCACCGCCCTCGATCTGGTCCAGACGGCCAAGGCCATGCCCCTGTCGGCATCCGTCCTGGTGTCACGCGAGGAGTTGGCCGACTTGTTGCAAGCGTCGCTGGACCGCATGCCGGACGAGCTCCGCCGCGCCCGCTGGCTGCTGAAGGAGCGCGACGAGTTCCTGGCCGAGAAGGGACGGGAGGCCGATGCCCTCCTGGAGGAGGTCCGGGTGCAGGCCGAGCGGATGGTCCAGCGCACCGAGATCGTCCGTCAGGCCAACCACGTCGCCCAGCGCATCCTCGACGATGCCAACGAGGAGGCCCGCCGGCTTCGCCACGAAGCCGAGGACTACGCCGACCAGAAGCTGGCCAGCTTCGAGATCGTCCTCGACCGGACGATGAAGACGGTCCAGGCCGGACGCGAGAAGCTGCAGGTTGTCCCCATCCCCAATGTCGAGATCGGCGACAGAGGTGACACGACGGTGGCCGCCAGCACCCTGGGCGAGGAAGGTCAGCACCTCGACGAGCCCGAGGGCTTCTTCGACCAGGACAGCGACTGAGCCGATCGGTCCGGTGAGAACCGAATCCGGCCCACCCGGCGCCACTGCGCCCACCGACTCCACCGCCGAGGGGCCTCGCCGGGCCGCACGACCGTTCGTCGTCCAGGTGGCGGGCCTGCGCAAGGTCGCCGGCACCACCCGCGGCGAGGTCCGCCAAGGCGTCATCGACGGGTTGGGCGTGGTCGGAGTCGTGGTCTCGGAGGGGTCGCCCGTGGTCGCCGACCTGGAGCTTTCGTCCTACCCGGGCGGGATCTCGGCGGTGGGCACGTTCAGTGCCCCCTGGGTTGGCGAGTGCCGGCGCTGTGGCGGCCCGGTCTCCGGCACGGTGACGGCAGCGGTCCGGGAGCGCTACGCACCGGACGGTTCCGGGGACGAGGACGCCTATCCCCTCAACGGGGGCGAGCTGGACCTCGAGCCCCTGGCCCGGGACGCGGTGCTGCTCGAGCTGCCCTTGGCCCCGCTGTGCTCCGAGGACTGCCTCGGGCTGTGCCCCCAGTGCGGGACCAACTGGAACGAGTCCACCTGCGGCTGTGCCCCCGCCGGTGATCCCCGCTGGTCGGCCCTCGACTCCCTGCGAGATCTCTGAGTGGGCAAGTTGGCCTAGGATGCGACGCCTATGGCCGTCCCGAAGAAGAAGACCTCCAAGTCGAAGAGCCGCAGCCGCCGCGCATCCAACTGGGTGTTGAAGGCGCCGGCACGTTCCGTGTGCCCGCAGTGCACGCACGCCAAGCTGCCCCACGTCGTCTGCCCCAACTGCGGTTGGTACAAAGGCCGACAAGCGCTCGAAGTCGAGTAGTCGAAGGGTGGCGCGTGGCGGCGGACGCCCGACCGGTGATGCACTGGCTGCGTTGCCTGTGGCGGTTGACGCCATGGGTGGCGACCGCGCGCCCGGAGAGATCGTCGCCGGAGCCCGCCAGGTAGCCGAACAGACCGACATCAAGGTGGTCCTGGTGGGGCGGCCCGGTGACATGGGCGATACCGGCGATCTGCCCGTGGTGCCCGCCAGCGAGGTCATCGGCATGGACGACGACCCCGGCCAGGGGGTTCGGCGAAAGAAGGACTCCTCCCTGGTGCGGGCGGCCGAGGCGGTTCGGGACGGACACGCCATGGCCATGGTGTCGGCTGGGAACACCGGGGCGACCATGGCCTCCGCCCTGCTCAGGATGGGAAGGCTCCCGAGGGTCATCCGACCCGCCATCGCCACCCCGATCCCCAACCTCCAGCGTGGTCGGCCCACCGTGCTGCTGGATTCGGGGGCCAATGCCGAGTGCACCCCACAGATGCTGGTCCAGTTCGCCCAGATGGGGGCGGCATTCGCGCGCAAGCGCTACGAGGTGAAGGAGCCCCGGGTAGCCCTGCTGTCCATCGGCGAGGAGAAGTCGAAGGGAAGTCCCCTGGTGAAGGAGACCTATACCCTGCTGGCCGAGGGCGCCGGGGGCGCGGGCGTCAACTTCGTGGGCAACGTCGAGGGCCGTGATTTCTTCGAGGACATCACCGACGTCATCGTCACCGATGGGTTCACCGGCAACGTGGCCCTCAAGACCCTGGAGGGTTCGCTCAGGTTCCTGATCAGCGCCCTCACCGGGATCCTGGGTCTCCCCGAGCTCAAAGAGGCGGCCGATGCCCTCTTTCCGCACCTGCTCCCGCTGGCGTTTCCCCTCGATCCCGAGAACACCGGCGGGGCCATGCTGCTCGGTGTCAACGGCGTTTGCGTCATCAGCCACGGGTCCTCCTCCTCGGTGGCCATCGTCAACGCCATCACGGTGGCCCATGACGAGGCCGTGGCCGGGTTGGTGGAGGACGTGGCCGCATCGGTGACCCCGATGGAGTCGGCGTCGGGCGAGGAGGCGGGTCCCACCACGGGCCGGTGAGGCCCTACGGGGCCCCGCTCACTCCGGAGGGCGCGCCCCTCGATCGGCGCTCCGGCCCGGAACGACGCTCAGCTCCAGAACGAGGACAGAAGGGCCACGTCATCGCCCGCCTGACGAGCCCCCATGGCCAGAGCCTCGGGCACCGAGGACGGTGACATCAGCTCGAGAAGATCGACCTTGGCCGGGGTGCGCAGCATCACTGCCGTCCCGGAGTGCTCGAGGTCGCCCAACTCCTTCAGGCCGTCTTCCGGGTGCAAGGTCATCATCCCCTCGGAGACACCGGCCCCGTCGGTGATCGCCAGGATGAGCACCCGTTTGGCCCCTCCGAAGACGTCGAGATGCGTACCGGTGCCGCTGACGCCGCCGTCCATGCACATGCGGTCGTCGATCGGTTGGGGGGCGAAGATCCCCGGCACCGCGCTGCTGGCCGCCACCGCCCGTGGGATCGAGACATTGGCCTCACGCGTGATGACGCAACGCTCGCCGGTGTAGGCGTCGACACAGGTGATCCGCAGGGCGTCGCTGGTCCAGCGGCCCGGGCCGAGGACCAGCGACGTGTTCAGGCGCATGGTCTCGGGTCTCGGTGTCGCCGCGGCCAGGGCGGCATGGCCGATGGCCTGGACCGTGGCCGGCTCGCCGTCGGTGGCTTTGAGGAAGAGATCGAGCGCCCGCTGCTGGCTGGGAGCGAGCTCCGATGCCGGCGCCAGGGCCGAGACCAGGGCCGGAACCTTGGCCAGGAGTGACACTTCCGCATGGAGCCGCTTGAGCTTGCCGGAGGTCATTGCGGTGCCGACCATGGAGCCGGCGGACGTGCCGACGACACGGTCGGCAGCGTCGAGTCGGACTCCGAGGGTGGCCAGGGTCTGGAGGTAGGAGACCTGCCAGGCCACGAAGAACAGACCTCCACCGCCGAGGCAGAGACCTCGGTCGACGCCGGCACCGTAGGCGGCGTCGAAGGTGCGGGGCAGAGCCAGATCCACTGGAGCGGACAGTGCGTGAGGGCGAGGCACCGCCCAACAATACCGGCGGGACAGCTCGCGGCGTTCGCCTCAGGGGCTGGCGGTCGGCCATAGAGGAGCGCTCGCCAGTCAGCCGTCAGCCGTCAGCCGTCAGCGCTGGAGGAGATCCTTGGCGATGTGGGTGACCTGGATCTCGTCGGTCCCGGCATAGATCTGGAACACCTTGGCGTCGCGGGCCAGCTGCTCTACCCGGAACTCGGCCATGTAGCCGTTGCCCCCGAAGAGCTGGACCGCCTCCATGGCCACCTCGGAGGCGGCTTGGGCCGAGTAGAGCTTCATGGCCGAGGCCTCGGCCAGACTCAGGCTCTTTCCCGCCGCCGAGAGCTCGATGTGTCGGAAGACCAGGTTCTGCACATTCAGGCGGGCGACCTCCATGTTCGCCAGCTTGAGCTGGATCAGCTGGCGGTCCCCGATGGGCTGTCCCCACAGCATGCGGTTCTTGGCGTACTCGACCGAGAGCTTGAGGCACTCCTCGATGAGGCCCAGGGACATGGCGGCCAGCCCCGCCCGTTCGGTGACGAAATTGCCCTTGGCCGAGTCGCGTCCGCCGCCGGCCTGCGGGTCCTCGGTCTCGCCCAGGAGGTGGTCCTTGCCCACACGGACGTCGGACAGGAAGAGCTCGCCGGTCGGGGAGGAGTGGAGACCCATCTTGCGGAAGGGCTTGGACTGATCGAGTCCGGGCGTCCCCCGGTCGAGCACGAACGTGAGGACCCGCCGATCGCGGATCGCCGTCTCGGATCCGTCATCCAGCTTGGCGTAGAACACGATGGTGTCGGCGTAGGGCCCGTTGGTGATGAACGTCTTGTTGCCGTTGAGGACGTACTCGTCCCCGTCACGACGCGCCGACGACTTCATCCCTCCCAGGGCGTCCGATCCCGAATCGGGCTCGGTGATGGCCCAGGCCCCGATCTTCTCGCCGGTCAGCAGGTCCAGCCCCCACCGCTCCATCTGGGCCGGCGTTCCCTGTTTCATGATGGTCCCGGCAGCGAGACCGACGCTCACCCCCATGGCGGTCACGATGCCCGGGCAGTAGTGGCACAGCTCGATGATCGGGATGATCGTCATGGCTGCGGCACCGCCGTCGCCACGGCCGCCGGCCCCTTCATCCTGTGATGCCGCACCGGGTCCCGCCTCTTTGCGTTCCACCTGCTTCTTGAACCGCTCTCGGGCCATCTGGTCCATGCCGAAGGTGGCGTAGAGCTTGCGGATGATGTCGTAGGGCGTCATCTCCCCGTGCTCGAGCTCCTCGATGTTGGGCACCACCTCCGCCTCGATGAATCGGCGGATGGCATCCCGCACCATCAGCTGCTCTTCGGACCATTCGAACACGGCGGACCTCCTGATGCCCGGTACCTGCACCGGTCGGCTGATCTGAGGCTAACCGAGGTCGGCATACAGTCGGAGAGTGCGACTGAGGCGCGAGCCCGAGCAGACCGCCTACGAGCGGTGGGGTGGGGAGCCATTCTTCACCGCGCTCATCGACCGGTTCTACGCCGGGGTCTCGGCCGATCCGCTGCTCCGGCACATGTACCCGGACGATCTGACCGAGCCGAAGGCCCACCTGGCCCTCTTCCTGGCCCAGTACTGGGGTGGACCGCGCCACTACAGCGAGCAGCGGGGGCATCCCCGCCTGCGGATGCGCCACGCCCGGTTCGTGATCGGGGAGGCCGAGGCCGGCGCGTGGCTCCGGCACATGACCGAGGCGGTGCACGCCTCCGGTTTGGCCCCGGTCGACCAGGAAGAGCTCCTCGATTACCTGGCCATGGCGGCAAGAAGCCTGATCAATTCCCCCGTCTGACTGCAGTACCTACTGGTCGGCCCCGGGCTGTTGACGGGCGCGAAACGGTCGTGGGCGGCTTCCACATCCCCCGTGATACGACTCGCATGGGTCTGAACGGTTGCCACCGTGTTTCGGCTCGGTGAATGTCGCGGTCCGATAGCATCACTCCAGGTGATGGGTACCGACCGGGCCAGGTGCGACCCGCCTCGGCGCTCTGCTGGCAGCGAGGCTGACTGAAGCCTCGCAGATCGCCGGCCGAGTGCCGGAGGGCTGCCGGCCTGCCGGCCGACACCATCCACCCGACCACGCTCATCCCGACCACGCCCACCCGAGAAGACCACGACCAACAGGAGGCACCGTGCCCGCAGAGACCCACGTCGCAGAGGGTCCCCTCGACCGAAGCCAAGTGCTCGACCTGATCCGCGACCTCCTGGCCGACATCCTGGAGATCGAGCCGACGGCCATCTCGGAGTCCTCGTCCTTCGCCGAAGACCTGGATGCCGACTCGCTGGCGCTGATCGAGCTGGTGGAGGGCCTCGAGGAGGAGCTCGGCGAGCGCTCGGTGGGATTCCGTATCGACGATGAGGATCTCGAGGAGCTGCGGACCGTGCGGGACGCGGTGGACTACGTCTACGCCAAGCTCGGAGGGGCCTGAGGCGCCCGGTGGCGCCCTCCCCCGACTCGGGAACGCCCGGGAGGGAAGACCGGCTGGCCGGTCGGATCGGTTACCGCTTCGACGACCCGACGCTCCTGGATCAGGCCATGGCCCACCGATCGTGGTGCGCCGAGCAGGAGGGACGCACTTCCAACGAGCGGCTCGAGTTCCTCGGTGACGCGGTGTTGGGCCTGGTCGTGGCCGACTACACCTACCGGAACCATCCGGAGCTGTCGGACGGCCTGATGTCCAAGGTGCGGGCCTCGGTCGTCAATACCAAGGTCCTGGCCGAGGTGGCGCTGGACCTGGGGGTTGCCGAGCTCCTCCGGCTGGGTCGGGGGGAGGATCTGTCGGGCGGCCGGGCCAAGGACTCCATCCTGGCCGACGCCACCGAAGCGGTCATCGGCGCCGTCTACCTCGACGGCGGCCTGGCCGAGGCCGAACGGCTGGTGCTCTCCCTGCTCAAGGGCCGTATTGCCAGCGCTGTGGGCGAACCCGGTGAGTCGGATCACAAGAGCCGGCTCCAGGAGCAGACCGTACGTGGCGGCCGGGGAGTTCCCCGCTACGAGGTCGAGGGTTTCGGGCCCGATCATGCTCGGAGGTACCTGGCCACGGTGTACGTTGCTGGCCAGCGCCTCGGAACGGGGGAGGGGCGGTCCAAGAAGGACGCCGAGCAGGCCGCCGCCCAGGCGGCCGGTGGATCGTTGGTGGTCGAGAGAGGCGGGGGGGATGCCTGAGCTTCCCGAAGTTGAAACCATTCGGCGCGACCTCCAGAGCGAGGTGGTGGGCCGGAAGATCAAGACGGTCGAGGTGAGGAACGGCCGGACCGTCCGGCGCCACCAGAGCGCCAAGCACTTCCGCGCCCGGTTGGAGGGCCACACCCTCAAGTCCATCGACCGGGCGGGAAAGTACCTGCTGCTGGGCCTCGAGGACGGGCAGACACTGGTCGTCCACCTGGGCATGAGCGGGCAGCTGCAGCGGGCCAAGAACGTCAAGGTGGCCAAGGCACCCCACACCCACGTGGTCATCACCTTCACGCAGGGCGGGCAGTTGCGCTTCGTGGACCCCCGCACGTTCGGGGAGCTGTTCGTCTCCGCGGCTCCGGAGGACGGCCAACCGGCCCTGCCGGAGCTCTCCCACCTGGGTTTCGATCCGCTTGAGGACGTCATGAGCTGGGAGAAGTTCTGGGTGCTGCTGGCGGCGCGCAAGAGCGGCCTGAAGGCGCTCCTCATGGATCAGGAGTTCGTGGCCGGGATCGGCAACCTGTATGCCGACGAGATCCTCTTCGCCGCCGGGCTCCGCTACGACCGGCTTTCGAACTCCCTGTCCTCCCAGGAGGTGCGCCGCCTCTATCGGGCCATGGTCGAGACCCTGGCCGAGGCGGTGAAGCGGCGTGGTTCTTCGCTGGCCGACGAGCAGTACCGCGACCTGTTCGGCGAGGTGGGCGACTATCAGGATCAGCACCAGGCCTACGACCGGGAGGGACAGGCCTGCCGCCGGTGCCGCGCCACCATCGTCAAGGTGAAGTCCGGTGGCCGCTCGACCTACTTCTGCGATCACTGCCAGGTGTGACCCCGGGGGCCTCGGCGCTCGGTGGTCAGAGGATCGGTGACAGGGATAGCACCGCCTACCCGGCGGCGACCGATAGGGTGAGCCACCGGTGTTCCTGAAGTCACTTTCCCTCAAAGGATTCAAGTCCTTCGCTGACCCGGCGGTGCTCGAATTCGAGCCCGGGATCACCGTGGTGGTCGGTCCCAACGGGAGCGGCAAGTCCAACGTCGTCGACGCGGTCGCCTGGGTGCTGGGGGCCCAGGGCCCCAGGACCCTGCGCTCGGCGAAGATGGAGGACGTCATCTTCATGGGGACGGCCAACCGCCCGGCCCTGGGGCGGGCCGAGGTGGCCCTCACCATCGACAACAGCGCCGGCAAGCTGGCCACCGACCTGGCGGAGATCACCATCACCCGGATGCTGTTCCGATCGGGCGACAGCGAGTACGCCATCAACGGGACGCCGTGCCGCCTCCTCGACATCCAGGAGCTGCTGTCCGACACCGGGGTCGGCCGACAGCAGCACGTCATCATCAGCCAGGGCCACCTCGACGCCATCTTGGAGGCCCGTCCCGAAGACCGTCGGGCGGTCATCGAAGAGGCGGCCGGGGTGCTCAAGTACCGCCGGAGGCGGGAGCGGTCCGAACGGCGGCTGGCCTCGACCGAGGAAAACCTCGAGCGGCTCTTCGACCTGGTCCGGGAGGTCAAACGGCAGATCCGGCCCCTCGAGCGCCAAGCCGCCGCCGCCCGCTCCTATACGGGGTTGGCCGACGAGCTGCGGTCGGTGCGCCTCTATGTGGCCGGTGCGGAGTTGCGGGCCCTCGACTCGCGCCACGCCGAGGGGACCAAGCTGGAGACGGAACTGCAGGTCTCCGAGGAGACCCTTCGGGCGTCGCTGAGCCAGCTCGACGCCGACACCGAGAGGACCGCCGACGAGATGTCGGCCCAGCGGGAGTCCGACCTGGCCTCTGCCCTCGGGCGTGCCGAAGGGATGGTGGAGCGGGCCCGCGGCCTGTCGGGTGTGCTGCGCGAGCGCCAGCGGTCCCTCGCTCAGGCGCTCGACGCCGCCGCCGACGCCGATGTCGTCTCCACCCTCGAGGCCGAGGGCGCCCGGTTGGCGGAAGAATTGGAGGTCGCCGAGGCCGAAGGGGCGACGCTGTCTCCGGAACAGGAGACCCTGGCCGCCACCGAAGCGGCGGCGACCGCTGAGCTCGAAGCCCATCTCGAGGCGTGGGGCGACGGCGCCGAGCTCCGCGAGGCCGAGCAGGCGGTCACTGTGGCCCGTGGGCAGCTGGGCTCCCTTGATCACGCCCTCGAACGGGACCGCCGGGCCCTCGACCACCTCAGCGCCCGGCTGGCCTCCGCCGAGCGCCGCTCGACCCTGCTGGAGGGCGAGGACCACGAACTCGGCGAGCGCCTGGCCGAGACCGAGCAGGCCCGCCATCAGATGCAGACCACGGTGGCCGAGACCGAAGCCGCCCACGGTCGTGCCGCCCGGCAGTTGGAGGTGGCCGAGGAGGCCCTCCGCCAGGCCGAGCTGGAGCTCCACCGCTCGACCGCTCGGGCCGACGCGCTCGAGCGGGCCCTCGACGAAGCCCGTGGTACGGCGGGTGCCGAACTGCTGGCCGGCATCGACGGGGTGGTCGGGACGCTCCTCGACGTGGTGGAGGTCGACGCCGGCTGGGAGGAGGCGTTCGAGGCCGCCGCCGGTGCCTCGGTGGCGGCGGTGGTGGTGTCGGGCAGCGTGCCGGCCAAGGCCGCCCTGTCCCGGCTGCGCCAGGGCGGGGCCACCGGCGCCGTACTGGCTCTCACCGACGCCTCCGCCAGTGGTGCCGACGCGGGTGACACAGCCGAGGCGCCGGCGGGGACCGAGTCGATCCGCCGCCACGTCCGGCCGCACCTCGGTGGTCGGAACCTGCCCGGCCTGGAGGCGGTGCTGGACACGCTGCTGGCCGGGTCGTGCTGCGCACGGGGAGGGTGGTCGGAGGCCATCGACCTGGCCCTGGCCCGCCCTGATCTGGTGGTGGTCACCCGGGACGGGGACAGGTTCTCGTCCACCGGCTGGAGGGTGCGGGCGGCCGGCGGGGTGGTCACGGCTGCAGTGGTCGACGAGGCCAGGGCACGGGCCGACGTGGCCGCGGTGGCGGCCTCGGAGGCGGCCGACGAACGCTCGCAGGCCCGTGCTGCGGTGGAGGCGGCCAGGATGGCGGCGGCGGAGGCGGTCCGGTCTGACGACCGGAACGAGGCGGCCCACCAGACCCTCCGTGCCGCCCGCCAGCGGGTCATCACCGACCTGGACGGGCTGGTCGCCGACCTCGAGGACATCCGCCGTCAGTACGCCGAGCTCGACGACCGGATCGCCCGGGACACGGCGCGGGCCGTGGAGTTGCGCGAGGAGCTCCCCCGGTTGGAGGCGGTCATGGCCGAGGCCGGCCAGCGTGCGGGCGCAGCCCGGGAGGATCGGCGCCGGATCGATGAGCGGATAGCCGAGGCCGCCCTGCGCCGGAGTGAGTGGGACGTGCGGTCGGCCAGCCTGGTCGAGCGGCGACGCGTCCTGAGCGAGCGTTTGCAAGAGGTCGAGCGCAGGCTGACCGGGCATGCCGACGAACGTCGTCAGGCGGCCGAGCGCAGGAAGCGATTGGAGGCGGACGCCACCGCCGTGGAGCGGCTCTTGGCCGTGGTCGCCTCGGCTCAGTCCCGCCTGGATGCGGCCCTGGCGGAACTGCGCGAGCGCCACCGCCTCCAGCTCGAGGCGGTACGCGCCGGCGGTGCCCGGCTGGAGGAGCTGCGACGCCAGCGGTCGGCCAGCGAGCACGAGCTGGCCGCGGCCCGAGGACGGCTCCAGAAGATCGAGCTTGACCTCGTCGAGGCGACCATCCGGCGCGAATCCGTGGTCGAGGCCCTGCGGCGGGAGCTGGCCTGCGGCCCGGACGTGGCCATGGCCGCGCCGCCGCCGGAGCTTCCCGAGGGCTCCGACCCCGCCACCCGGATCGTGCAGCTCGAAGGAGAGCTGGCGGCGCTGGGCCCGGTCAACCCTCTGGCCCTCGAGGAGCTCTCGGAGCTCAACGAGCGCCACCAGTTCCTCGAGTCGCAGGTGGACGACGTCCGCACTGCCCGCCGCGAGCTGCACCACGTGATTCGCACCCTCGACGAAGAGATCATGCATGTCTTCGACGTGGCCTTCGCCGACGTCAACGAGCATTTCTCGTCCCTGGTGACCACCCTGTTCCCCGGCGGCACCGGGCGGCTCTCGCTGACCGATCCCGAGAACCTGCTCGATACCGGTGTCGAGGTCGAGGTACGCCCCGCCGGACGCAATGTCCGGCGGCTCTCGCTGCTGTCGGGCGGCGAGCGCTCGCTCGTGGCGCTCGCCTACCTCTTTGCCGTCTTCCGCAGTCGGCCCTCGCCCTTCTACCTCATGGACGAGGTGGAGGCCGCACTCGACGACGTGAACCTCCAACGCTTCCTCGGCCTGGTCCACGAGTTCAGGGGAGAGGCGCAGCTGATCATCGTGAGCCACCAGAAGCGCACCATGGAGGCCGCCGACGCGCTGTACGGGGTGACCATGGCCCCCGGAGGATCGTCCAAGGTCATCAGTCAGAAGGTTCCCCGTCATCACCCGAGCGGAGCGGAGCCGTTCGATCCGGGAACCCGGTCCGATCCCGAGTTGGAGCTCGAGCCCCAGTCGCCGATCCCCGCCTCGTTCGATGCCGTGCCGCCCCAGCCGGTGCCCCACGCAGCGGAGCGGATGGAGGAGCCACTCCCGGATTTGCGGCCCGCCGAGGTCGAGCCGGTGGGTGGCGCCGACCCATGATCGTGGCGTCGGCGGCTGTTTCGGCGTCGTCGGACGTCCTCGTGGGCCTGGCCATCGCCATCCCGGTGTTGATCGTGGGGGTCGGCGCGGCGGTGGGCCTGCGTCTGCGCGGGAGGGGCATCAAGGGCCCGGTGCCGCCGGGTGAGGTGGTCAGCGATGCTCCCACCGACGTCGAGCTGGAGCGGAGCGCCGAGGCCACTCGGACGGCGACACCGGATGCCGAGGCGACGGCGACACCGACGCCGTCCTCGGTGGGACCAGCGTCGGTCGAGGAGGCCGAACGGGCTGAGCCCGTCGAGGAGGCCGAGACCCTCGAGCCGGCCACCTACCGGGGCCGTCTGGGCAAGGCCCGGGGACTCTTGGCCGGCTACCTCGGATCGGTCCGCTCCAAGGGGAAGATCGACTCCACCACCTGGGACGACCTCGAAGAAGCGTTGATCCGGGCGGATGTCGGCGTGGGCGCCACCGAAGCACTGCTCAATGACTTGCGCGGCCGGGTCAAGAGCAACGAGATCGTCGGGCCCGAGGCACTGGTTGATGCCCTCAAGTCGGAT
Source organism: Acidimicrobiales bacterium (assembly GCA_015478655.1). Lineage (GTDB taxonomy): Bacteria > Actinomycetota > Acidimicrobiia > Acidimicrobiales > RAAP-2 > Bog-756. The sequence continues at coordinate 31,322 of JADMIJ010000033.1, forward strand.
CTGGTGTCGATGCTCTCAACTGCGGATGGGGCCCTGGCCATGCCGGGCTCGCCCGCGCCGGCCGGGGCAGCCGACCTGGACGCCGACGATGGTCGGAACCTCGCCGATGACGAACGGCCGGTCGCGGTGTGGCTCTTCGTCGGGGTCAACGGGGTCGGCAAGACCACGACGGTAGGCAAGGTCGCCAGCCGGATGTCGGCTGCCGGCACGAAGGTGCTCCTGGCCGCAGGCGACACGTTTCGGGCGGCGGCGGGCGAGCAGCTCTCGCTGTGGGCATCCCGGGCCGACGCCGACATCGTGCGCGGATCTGAGGGTGGGGACCCGAGCTCGGTGGTCTTCGACGCGGTGCAGCGGGCTGCGACCAAGGGGCACGCCGTGGTTCTGGCCGACACCGCGGGCCGCCTCCACAACAAGATCAACCTGATCGAGGAGCTCAAGAAGATCCGGCGGGTGGCCGACCGTCCCCCGGGTCGGGTCGTGGAGGTGCTCCTGGTGCTCGATGCCACCACCGGGCAGAACGGGCTGGCCCAGGCGAAGGTGTTCCTCGATGCAGTGGACGTGTCCGGGGTCGTGCTGACCAAGCTCGACGGGACGGCCAAGGGCGGGATCGTGGTGGCCATCCAACGGGAGTTGGGGCTGCCGGTGAAGCTGGTGGGCCTGGGCGAGGGTGTCGAGGACCTGGTCGACTTCGATCCGGAGGCGTTCGTCGACGCGCTCTTCTGAGCCGCTTTTGAACTTGTCCGGAACCGTGCGCGTCGTCGTTCCGGCGGCCCGGATCCGCAGAACGGTGTCGGCCCCGGTCCTGTAGCCTGAGGACCCCATGTTCGAGAGCCTGACCGACCGATTCGAGGGGATCCTCACCCGTCTCCGCAACCGCGGACGGCTGACCGAAGCCGACATCGACGAGGTCCTGCGCGAGATCCGCACCGCCTTGCTCGAGGCGGATGTCGAGATCGGGGTGGTCCGGAGTTTCACCCAGGCCGTGCGGGAACGGTGCGTCGGCTTGGAGCTGTCGCAGAACCTGAGCCCGGGCCAACAGGTCATCAAGATCGTCAACGACGAGCTCGTGGCCATCCTCGGCGGCGAGACCCTGAAGATCTCCTACGCCGGACGGCCCCCGACCGTCATCCTGCTGGCCGGACTGCAGGGCTCCGGAAAGACCACGGCCTCGGCCAAGCTGGCCCGGTGGTTCAAACAGCAGGGCCGCAATCCACTGCTGGTCGGGGCCGACCTCCAGCGTCCCGCCGCCGTCGAGCAACTGCGGGTCCTCGGTCAGCAGGCGGGCATCACCGTGTTCAGCGAGCCCAGCGATCCCGTGGCCGTGGCCACCGCCGGTCTCGAAGAGGCCAAGCGCCTCGGTCGGGATGTCCTGATCGTCGACACCGCCGGCCGATTGGCCATCGACGAAGCGCTGATGGAGGAGATCCGCCACATCGCCGGGGCGACCGACCCGCACTACACGTTTCTTGTCATCGATGCCATGACCGGCCAGGACGCGGTGGCCACGGCGGCGGCGTTCCACGAGGCCCTTTCCCTCGACGGCGTCCTTCTCACCAAGCTGGACGGCGACGCCCGCGGTGGGGCGGCGCTCTCGGTCAAAGAAGTGGTGGGCAAGCCGATCGCCTTCGCCTCCACCGGCGAGAAGTTGGACGACTTCGATCAGTTCCACCCCGACCGGATGGCCGACCGCATCCTCGGCATGGGCGACGTGCTCAGCCTGATCGAGCAGGCCGAGCGCACCATGGACAAGGACGTCGCCACCAAGGGCGCGGCCGCCATCATCGAGGGCCGCTTCACCCTCGAGGACTTCCTCGAACAACTCCAGCAGGTGAAGAAGATGGGGTCGATGTCGGGGATGCTGTCCTTGCTCCCGGGTGTCCCGAAGGACGTGAAGCAGGCCTCCTCCGCCATCGACGATCGCCAGATCGGCCAGGTCGAGGCCATCATCCGCTCCATGACGCCGGGCGAGCGGGTGAACCCGGCCATCATCGACGGTGCCCGGCGGGTCCGGATCGCCAATGGGAGCGGCACCGCCACCTCCGATGTCAACGCGCTGCTCAAGCAGTTCAAGGAGATGCAGAAGATGATGAAGGGCATGGGCAAGGGCGGCATGTCCGGGGCCCTGGGAGGCATGTTCGGGCGAGGCTCGAAGATGTCACCCCGTGCCATGGCCGAGATGGCGGAGATGTCCGAGATGGGCCCCGGAGGCGGAGAGGTCCCTGCATCCGCCGGAATGGGCGGGGGGCCTGGTGCTCTCGGGGCAGGGCCGACGGCCTCCCCAGGAGCCGGAGGGGGCGGTGGCCGGCGTTCATCGAAGGGAAAGGGCAAGGGCGGAAAGAAGGGAAAAGGCGGAGGCCGGGTCACACCGAAAGCCCGCTGACCCCGGCCCACTGGTAGCCGACCCCCGAACCCGGGCAAGGCTCGAGCCGAGGGTCTCGGTCCTCGACCGAGTGACCTGGGGACCGGGATCTCACCGCCGCAGACACATCCGTGAGCCCGATTGCACGTCGACCTCAGCTTTGATGGGAGACTGTTGGGCGCTATCGACACAATGCAGAGGAGTTCACCGTGGCAGTCAAGCTCCGCCTCGTGCGGATCGGGAAGAAGAAGCAGCCGACATACCGGCTGGTGGCGGCGGACAGCCGCTCGCCGAGAAATGGGCGGTTCATCGAGATCGTGGGCACCTACGCCCCCCGAGGCAAGTCGTTGGCCGAGCCCGACGCCATCGTCGAGATCGACAACGCCAAGGCCGTGAAGTGGCTCTCACAGGGAGCGACGCCGACCGAGCGGGTCGAGAAGCTGTTGAAGAAGTCGGGAGCCCTCGACGAATTCGCCACGGCCAAGGCGGCGAAGTGAGCGACGACCTGGCGCTCGATTCCGCCGACGACGTCAACACCATCGATGACGACGATGGGCACGAGGACGACGATGCCGGCAACCGGGTCTCGGGTGGGACCCCGCTGGCGGTGGTCACCTACCTGGTCAGCTCCATCACCTCCGACCCCGAATCAGTCGTCATCAACACCGAGGAGCGGGGCGATTCGGTCCGTTTCCGTATTCACGTGGCTCCGGACGACATGGGCCGGGTGATCGGCCGCCGGGGTCGGGTTGCTCAAGCCATCCGTACGGTGGTGGCGGCGGCGGGCGCCCGTGACGGCGTCAAGACCAGCGTCGACATCGACGACGACTGAGCTCACCGATTTGGAGCGCGACCCCGCTCACCCCGATGGCGGTGACCGCGGCGATCGGGGGACGGCGGCTCACGACCCGACACTTCTGCAGGTGGGTTCCATCGTGAAGCCCCACGGGCTGAAAGGGGACGTGATCGTCCGGTTGACCACCAACCGCCCCGAGAGGGTCGCGCCGGGCTCGGTGCTCCACGGCTCGGACGGCCGTCAATTCCGGGTCGTTCGCTCGTCGTCCCACCGGGGGCGGTTCATCGTCTGCTTCGAAGGGGTGTCGGGCATCGACCAGGCCGAGGGGCTGCGTGAAACGGAGCTCTTGGCCCCTCCGCTCGTGGACGGCGATGCGCTTTGGGTCCACGAACTGATCGGGTCGCGAGTCGAGGACCGCACCGGACGGATCCTTGGCACCGTGGAGGAGGTCGAGGCCAATCCGGCCAGCGACCTCCTGGTCCTCGACGGTGGTGCGCTGATCCCCCTGCGGTTCGTGGTGGGGACCGAGCCGGGGGTCAGGGTCACGGTGGATGTCCCCGACGGCCTCCTCGACCTGGCCTGACACCAGCCGGCCATGGGCTCCATGCGGATCGACGTCTTCACCTTGTTCCCGGAGGTGATCGACCACTATGCCGATGCCTCGATCCTCGGACGCGCCAGGGTGCAGGGCACCCTCGACCTCCGTACCCACGACGTTCGCGACGGCGCCGATGACCCGCATCGCTCTGTGGACGACGCGCCATTCGGGGGCGGGGCCGGGATGGTCCTGGCACCGGGGCCGGTCTTCCGTGCCGTCGAGGAGGTGGAAGGGACGGCCGATGGCCTCCCGAGGCCGCTGATGCTGCTGTCCCCGTCCGGTCGGCACTTCGATCAGGCCGTGGCCTGGGAGCTCGCCGCCTCGGCCGGCTTCTCGCTGCTGTGCGGTCGTTACGAGGGAGTGGATCAGCGCGTGGCCGACCACCTGGTCGATGGGGAGCTCTCCGTGGGGGACTTCGTGCTGGCCGGCGGCGAGCTGGCTGCTCTGGTGGTGGTCGAGGCGGTCGTCCGCCTCCTCCCCGGGGTGCTGGGAAACGACCGGTCCGCCGCCGACGAGACCTTCTCGGCTGGCCTGCTCGAATATCCCCAGTTCACCCGCCCGGCCGACTACCGGGGCTGGGAGGTCCCCGACGTGCTCCGGTCCGGCGATCACGGCCGGGTGGATCGGTGGCGCCAGGCCCAGGCCCTGATCCGCACGCTGCTCCGACGCCCCGACCTCATGAGCGCCCGGGGCGGGTTGTCCGATGAGGAGGTACAGCTGCTGGTGGAGCACGGTGAGGCGCGCCTGCTGCGCGATCACGGCTACCATTGGTGAGCCTCGATGACGTCGGTTGGCCGGCGCTCCGCATCGAAGGCCGGATCGAGCAGCTGTTCCCGGTGAGCAAGGACTCCCTGGTGAGAGCTGACGGCCTGGCCCGCGGCGAGGGAGAGTTCGAACCACACGTGGAAAGACGCGCCCCATGAACCCGACCGACATCATCGACCGAGACAGCCTTCGGGAGGACATCCCCGAGTTCCGCCCCGGTGACACCGTCAAGGTGCACGTGCGGGTGGTCGAGGGGAACCGGCAGCGCGTCCAGGTGTTCCAGGGTGCGGTGGTCAAGCGCCAGGGCACCGGGGTCCGCGAGACCTTCACGGTCCGCAAGGTGAGCTTCGGCGTGGGGGTCGAGCGCACCTTTCCCGTGCACTCCCCGGTGATCGCCATGACCGAGGTGGTGGCGTTGGGAGACGTGCGCCGGGCGAAGCTCTACTACCTGAGGGACCGCCACGGCAAGGCTGCGAAGATCAAGGAGCGGCGGTCTGCCCGGTCCTGACCCGGCAGGGTTCGCCTGCCGGTTGGGGCCGGCGATCTGGCCGGTATGGTCGGAAGTGCGGCGCGTGGCATCGGAGCGTCGCCGGGGCGAAGCACCATCGCCTGTGGTGACGCCATGAGTGGAGCGTCCATGAGTGGAACGTTCATGAGTGGAACGGTGAGATGGACAGACCACCGCGACGGACGGGCCGCCGCGATGGAGCGACCGCCGCCAAGAGCGACCGGTGCGATGAGCGAAATGCCGACGTGAGCGAAGTGCCCAGATGAGCGAAGAGGACCTCGAGCGGTACGAGTCCGAGATCGAATTGGCCCTGGTGCAGGAGTATCGGGCGGTCCTTCCTCTCTTTGCCTACGTGGTGGAGACGGAGCGGCGCTTCTACCTGGCCAACAGTGTGGAAGTGGCCGTACGATCCGACTCCTCGCCGGCTTGCGTGGAGGTCAATCTCAACGACGCCTGGGTCTGGGACATGTATCGGCCGGCGCGATTCGTGCCCTCGGTTCGCATTCTCACCTTCCGCGACGTGAACATCGAACGGCTACCCGAGAAGGATCTGTGAGCTCGGGCGCAACCGGGCGCCCACGTCGCACGACCGGTACGGCAGGCACTGCTGGTCGCGCAACTACTGGTGGCGCACCTACTGGTGGCGCACCGGTCTCTGCCGGACCTGTCGGCGACGGGTCTGATCGACGCAGGGCGCTCGGTGTGGACGGGGAGGCCCTCGCCGCCCAGTGGTACGAGGACAACGGGTATGAGGTCCTGGACCGGAACTGGCGCCGCCGCGAGGGCGAAGTGGACCTGATCGTGCGCCGTGGGAAGACGGTCGCCTTCTGCGAGGTCAAGACCCGGTCGACCGATCGCTTCGGGACGGGAGCCGAGTCCGTCCTGGGGGCGAAGCAGCGCCGCATCAGGCGATTGGCGGCGCGGTGGCTGTCGGAGCTCACACCGGCGTCAGGACGCTCCCGGGTCGAAGTTCGCTTCGATGTGGTCTCCATCACCGCCGGTCGTGTCGAGGTCATCGAGGATGCATTCTGAGGAACGGAGGCACGGAGGGACTGAGGGACGGACGGACTGACCGATCGCTCTGATGGGAGCCGTCTCCGGTCCCTGATGGGGCCGTCTCCGGTCCCCAATGGGGCCGTCTCCGGTTCGGCATGGTCCGAGTCCCGACGCCTGGGCCGGCTGGCATTGGCCATCTCGTAGGCTGCCGGGATGCCCAACCAGCTCGAGACCCTGATCGTGGACCGTGACGAGGGCGTCGTCACCGTGACGATGAATCGTCCGGCCCGCAAGAACGCCGCCAACGGCCGCATGTGGTACGAGCTGCTCGAAACCTTCGAGGAGGTGGCCGCCGACCGCCACGATCTGGTCCTGGTCCTCACCGGGGCCGGCGATGCGTTCTGCTCCGGAGCCGACCTCGGCGACCCGTCTGACGTGGCTGGCCGCCCGGGGGATCCCTATCTGATGCAGATGCGGGCGTTGGCCGACGTCGCTCTCGGGTTGCACCGGTTGGCCAAGCCGACCATTGCCAAGGTGGGCGGAATCGCCGCCGGTGCCGGCATGAGCATGGCTCTGGGCTGCGACCTCGTGGTGGCTTCCGAGTCGGCCCGGTTCTCGCAGATCTTCTCCAGACGCGGCCTGTCCGTGGACTTCGGTGCGTCCTGGCTGCTCCCTCGCTTGATCGGCCTGCACCGAGCCAAAGAGCTCACCTTCTTTGCCGACATCATCAGCGCCCAGGAGGCAGCCGAGTTCGGCGTGGTCAACCGGGTCGTCCCCGACGACCAGCTCGACGGGTTCGTGGACGAGTGGGCCCGACGCCTGGCTGCAGGCCCCCCGCTGGCCCTCTCCCTGACCAAGACGATGCTCAACAATTCCCTCGGCCTGTCCATGGACCAGGCTCTCGAGGAGGAGTCGCGCTCGCAGGCCGTCAATTTCGGCACTGCAGACACCAAGGAAGCGATCGCAGCCTTCGCCGAGAAGCGCGAACCACAGTTCAAGGGGCGCTGAGGGCCAGCTTCGGCACTCCCTGTCCCAACCGACCCTCTCACCGGTCAAGCAAACCTATGTGACACCTGTTCCGTAGGGTGGACCGCGGTGCCTTCGAGTGGCCGCCCGCACCGGGTAATTGGCGGTCCTCCCATCTGGTGTCCGGGTCGTGCAGGCGTAGCTCTGCGCTGCCACCGGACGAGTCGATCGGAGGCGCCATGATCGCCACCATTCCTTCCGCCGTCCTCATCGGGGTCGACGGGAAGCCGGTCTTCGTGGAGGTCCATGTCTCCAATGGCCTCCCTGGGTTCACCGTGGTCGGGCTGCCCGATGCCGCGGTGCGGGAATCACGGGACAGGGTCCGCGCCGCGCTGTTGTCGAGCAGCTTGCCGTGGCCGCTGCGCAGGGTCACCGTGAACCTGGCCCCGTCCGGCGTGAGAAAGGGCGGCGCCGGGCTTGACCTGCCCATCGCCATCGGTGTGTTGGTGGCGTCCGGAGCGTTGGATCCGCGCACGGTCGACAACACTGCGTTTGTCGGGGAACTGGGCCTGGATGGATCGCTGAGGGGGGTGCCGGGGACGCTGGTCCTGGCCGAGGCCCTGGGTCGGTATCGACTGGTGGTTCCTGCCGCCAGTGGACACGAGGCGGTGCTGGCCCGGGAGGGGGAGATCCGAATGTCGGGCTCACTCGGCGCCGTGGTCGAGCAGTTGGCCGGTCATCGACCCTGGAATCAGTCGGCCGTCTCGGTCCCGCCCTCCCTGTCGTCACCGCGTTCGACGACCGCACCCTCGGGGATGGACCTGGCAGACGTCCGAGGGCAGCGGCTGGCACGCCGGGCGCTCGAGGTTGCGGCAGCAGGAGGGCACCACCTCTTGATGGTGGGTCCGCCGGGTTCGGGAAAGACCATGTTGGCCAATCGGTTCCCGGGGCTGCTTCCCGACCTCCCGCGGCCCAGGGCGTTGGAGGTGACCAGGGTCCACTCAGTGGCGGGTCTCCCGCTGACCCCGTGCGGTCTGATCGACCGGCCACCGTTCCGCGCCCCGCACCACGGTGCGTCTCCGGTGGCCATGATCGGAGGTGGCAGTGGCTGGATGCGGCCGGGAGAGATCAGCCTCGCCCACGGCGGAGTCCTGTTCCTTGATGAGATGGGAGAGTTCTCGGCGGTCGTTCTCGACGCGCTCCGCCAGCCGCTCGAAGAGGGTCAGGTGAGGGTCAGCCGGGCCCGCGGTTCGACAACCTTTCCGGCTCGATTCATTCTCGTCGGGGCCATGAATCCATGCCCCTGCGGCGAAGGCGGCGCTCCGGGAGCGTGCCGTTGTAGCCAGTCGGCCCGCGAGCGCTATTCCCGTCGCCTGTCGGCTCCCCTCTTTGATCGGTTCGACATCGCCATACGGGTCGACCGACCTCCGGTCGACGAGTTGGTCGGAGGAGGACCAGCGGAGACGACCTCTGCCGTGGCGGCGCGAGTAGACCGAGCCCGTCAAAGGGCATTTCGCCGAGGTGTGTCGGTCAATGCTGACCTGCGGGCATCGACCCTTGACGAAGTGGTCCCGATGACCCGAGGTGCGGCGCAGGTCGTCGAGAAGCACGTTCGTTCGGGAGCACTCAGCGCTCGGGGTTTCCACCGGGTCCATCGGTTGGCTCGCACCGTGGCGGACCTGGACAGTGTCGAGGGCGTGATCGAAGAGGCACATGTTCGAGAGGCTCTCCTCCTTCGCAGCCGGCGCGAGCTCTTGCTCGGAACGGAGTCCCGATGAAGGCCCTGTGTGGCGTCGAGGCGCACGCGGCCGCGCTGGCCGGCCTGCCAGTGATGACCCCGGTGCGCCTCTCCAAGCTGCTGGACGGGTTCAAACCGGAGATGGCCTGGAGTGCCGTCCGGGCCGGAACGCATCCCGCCGATCCCCGCCGCAGATTCGCCTACGAAGCGCGCAAGACTGATGTGCCGGAGGTGGGGGAGCGCTATACCCGTGCCGGGGTGCGGGTCCTGCTGCCTGATGCGGCCGACTATCCGTCCATGCTGGTGGGCGATCCCGGCGCCCCCGCCGTGCTGTTCGCGTTGGGTGATCCGACGGCACCCGAAGGCAGGCCGCGGGTGGCCATTGTGGGCACTCGTTCGGCCACGCACTACGGGCGTCAGGTGGCATCCGATTTAGCCAGCGAGCTGGCCGGAGCCGGCGTTGTCGTGGTGTCCGGGCTGGCCCGTGGGATCGATGGGGCGGCACACGCCGGGGTGGTGCGGGGGGCCGCCGATGTCGGAGCGCCCCCCGTGGCGGTGGTCGGCACGGGATTGGACGTCGTCTATCCCTCTTCGAACGGGGAGCTGTGGTCCGAAGTCGCGGACCGTGGGGTGATCTTCTCCGAATCGCCCCTCGGCAGGCAACCCCGCCCGGGCGTGTTCCCCGCTCGCAACCGAATCATCGCAGCCCTCTCCGATGTGGTCGTGGTCGTCGAGAGCCACTATGGCGGAGGCTCCCTCTACACCGCCGAGGCGGCGGCGCGCCGATCCATTCCGGTATGCGCCGTCCCCGGATCAGTCCACAGCCGGGCATCGGAGGGCACCAACGCGTTGTTGGTGGACGGGTGTGTCCCTGTCCGGGACGCCACCGACGTGTTGGTGGCGATCTCGTTGGCCCGCGCCGGTCGGGAATCGGAGGTAGGCCCTGGGTCGTCATCGGCTCCTGGTGCTCGCACTTCCCGGTCAACCCCGAACCACCCGACGCGTTCGACCACCGGGGGGCGTCGGCCGCAAGCCAGCGCCGAGGCCGCGATGGACGCTCCTCAGCGCGCCGTCTGGGAGGCAGTGGACGACACGCCGACGGCCTTCGAAACGATTCTCATCCGGACGGATCTCACTATCCCTGCTGCGGCGGAGGCCTGCGAGCACTTGGTCGAGCAGGGCCAGCTGGTTGCCGGCGCTGGTTGGTGGTCGAAGAGTTAGCGGGTCGAAGAGTTAGCGGAAGGGGGCCAGCCCTCTGCCGCTGGTGTCGTGTCAGACGACATTTGTATCTCGGATCACCCAAGCGAGATCGCTGACGCCTGCCACAGGTCATCTCCATATGCAAGGACGAGCCCGGTAGCTGCATCCGTGACAAGCTCGAAGTCGTAGTCACCCGACTCGTACCGCCAACGGTCGCTCGCCAGGCGCGTATACCTCTGCTGGTTGCCGACGACGTCCAGCTCCGGAAACCGCACCCACGCAGCGGTGATGGCCGATGTCTCACCGACTTCAAGCCCCAGCCGCCGGATCGGAATGGTATTGGTGGCGGGCGTCCAGCCGAGATCGATATCGTGGCAGTCCCCAAGATGCGATGCCGGCATGCCGTCCAATTCCCACCCGTCCGGGTGATGGGATCGGAGGTCGATCTCCCGAATCCCCAAAGGCGTCACGATCGTTGCGCGGGCCTCCCTGGGACGCCACGTGTGGTCCACAGAGACGGCGTAGTCGATGTGGCACGGAAGGTCTCCGAGCGGGACTACAACGATGCCCTGGAGCCGATAGCCGTCCTTGCTCTCGACAATGGAGGCGTGTTCACTGCTCGAAAGCTCCGAGCAGTGCCAGACGACGTGGTACTCGACACCACGTTGGGTCATTCCCGAACACCAGCTGCGGCGTGAATGCAATCGAGTATATGGAGTTCTGAGGTGGCGAATCGTTGCCTGACGCAACACTGGTTCGTGTCACCGTCCCCGGCGTTGATTTGGCAGGAATCACATGTTCAGGAGCACCCGGGAGGCCAAGCTGGGGGGCGCGCACTGCTTCCGATCCCTTTCTGTCGTTTGCCAGCGACATGGGACCAGCTGACCGCTGGTTTTGCCAGTGACATG
>JADMIJ010000160.1 GCA_015478655.1 Acidimicrobiales bacterium
CGTCGGCTGTTCGATGGTCAGGCTTGGCTTCCGGTTCCCACCTGAACAGTTACGAAAGAAGCAACCCGCAAACTGATCGAATCAACCCTCGTCGATCAACCCTACGACCCACGCCAGACCAACAAGGAGGAGTCAATGTCCAGCCCAGAATTCAACAAGGGACTAGCTGGAGGTGCACTGGTGACCACCCGAGCCAACAGAGACTTCGAAGACCTCACCGATCCCTTTCGCCGGGAACTGCTGGCTCACTGCTACCGGATGCTGGGGTCAGTTCAGGACGCCGAGGACTTGGTCCAAGAGACGTACCTGCGAGCATGGAGATCCTTTGACCGGTTCGAAGGGCGCTCTTCTCTGCGCGTCTGGTTGTACAAGATCGCCACCATGGCATGCCTCACCGCCCTCGAGGCCCGCCGGCGCCGACCTCTGCCCTCTGACCTTTCCGCCCCTTCCCATGACGCTGGGCAAGCACTGGCTCCACCAGAGCCTGGGATGGTCTGGCTCCAACCGATGCCAGACGGGCTCATCGCTGCGCCTGGCAGCGATCCGGCGGCCACCATCAACTCCCAAGCCGGCATCCGGCTGGCATTCATCGCCGCCCTGCAGATGCTCTCCGCACGCCAGCGCGCCGTGCTCATCCTTCGGGACGTGTTGTCCATGCGCGCCGCGGAAGTGGCCGAGATCCTCGACACCACGACCGTTGCCGTCAATAGTGTGCTCCGACGTGCCAGAGCCCAGCTTGAGCTCAGCCGGTTGACCGAAGAGGAACTGATAGAGCCGAGCGAGGCCGAGCTGCGGGAAATCCTCGACGAATATGTCGACGCCTTCGAGCGCTCCGACATCACTACGTTGGTTGGACTCCTTCGGGCAGATGTCGTGCTTGAGATGCCTCCAATTCCCACGTGGTTCACGGGACGAGAGGCTGTTGCCGGATTCCTTGGGTCGCGGGTCATGGGCGACCGGGGCCACTGGCGGCTGACCCCTACCCGGGCAAACGGCCAGCCTGCACTGGCGACTTGGGGTCGAGGAGAGGACGGTCGGTATGGAGCCCATGGCGTGCACGTGCTGACCTTCATCGGCGACCAGATAGCTCGGATCACCGTGTTCCAGACCGCAGATCTCGTCCCGCTCTTTGAGCGCATACCGTGGTCAAGCTAGTCAGAGGAGAACAGGGTGATTGCGCAGTCACTGCCGTGTTCGAAATCGAGGCATGGGACGAGACGCCATTCGATGAAGGTTCCGAGATTGCCAAGCTGAGCATCGAGCTCTAGTCAGAAAGATGTGTCGACCGTCTCTTGCCGGCCTATTCCAGGAGGCTAATTGTTCGTCTCATCTATGTGCTTGTGTGCCAGCTCAAGGAGTTCGCAACGACGTCACCTTCTTGCTCGAAGGCTGACCTCCGGAAGGGCCCCACCACTATCTGGAATGCCCGTTCGCAACACCCCCGCTGGCGCCACGGTTCGACCTGGCTGGTCCGGAGCGGAGGGGCGCAGACGTGGCTAGGCTGCGCGACGGGGAGCCAGCGCAACGACCAAACAGGAGGAGAAACAAATGCCAGAATTCACCTCTTACGCCGCCGGGACTCCGTCCTGGGTGGACCATGCGGCCAAGGACCTTGAGGGCTCCAATTCCTTCTACGGAGCTCTGTTCGGTTGGGAAGCCGACGATCAGGGTGAGGAAATGGGGCATTACACCCTCATGCGTAAGGGTGGAAAAACGGTGGCCGGCAACATGACCGTCATGATGGAGGGACAGCCCAGCGCATGGGTCTCCTACGTCTCCGTGGAGGACGCCGATGCGACGGTCAACCTGGCCAACAAGGCCGGGGCCACGGTATTCGTGGCGCCCATGGACGTTTCCGACATCGGCCGGATGGCGGTATTCGCCGACCCCACGGGTGCGGCGATCGGCCTCTGGCAGCCGAAGACCTTCCAGGGGGCCGAACTGGCCAACGAGGCAGGGGCCTTCGCGTGGAACGAGCTCAATACCCGAGACGTCCCCGCGGCCAAGGCCTTCTATGCGGAGGTATTCGGGTGGGAGCCGCATGATCTGGACATGGGGGGAATGACCTACACGGAGTGGAAGGTCGATGGGAAGACCGTGGCTGGAATGATGACGATGCCCGACATGGTCCCCGCGGAGGTGCCGGCGCACTGGCTCGTCTATTTCGGCGTGGACGACACGGATGCCTCTGTCTCGAAGGCGACCGAGCTCGGGGCGTCTGCGTTGGTGCCTCCCACCGACATCCCTCCCGGACGCTTTGCGGTCCTGTCCGACCCGGACGGTGCCACCTTTGCCGTGATCAAGATGAACCCGATGACGGCGGACTGAGAGCCCTGCAACGGCTGGTTCCAAGCCTGAGGATCCACGGCAAGGACCCAGCTGATATGGCTGCCGGAGCTGACAGGCACTTGCGGGGTGCGGTGCGGGAGTCGAACCGGATCGCCACCGGCAGAGCGATAGGTGGCCAGGAAGGTGATGCCGTGTCTTCGGATGTATCGTCGCCAGCGGGAAGCGACAAGGAGGGTCCGACGCAGGCGCCAAACCCACCTCCCCAACTGCAGCTGGAGATTGAAGGAATGAAATCGAAGGACGACACCCCGATGCGCTCCGCCCGATGAAGTCGCTTGACGTCCGTCCGCTCAGTGGTGCACTCGGCGCGGTGGTGAGCGGCATTGACCTCACCAAGGTGATCGAATCTGGGCAACTTGAGGGTGTTCAAACCGCCCTCGCCGATCACCTCGTGGTGTTCCTCCCCGATCAGCACATGGACTTGGACGACCTGGAACGGATCACCGACCTGCTCGGGGGCAGGGACAGCACCCCCTTTGTGACGCCGCTCGAGGACCGTCCCTTTGTCATCCGGGTCATCAAGGAGCCCGAGGACCAGCTCAACTTCGCCAATGCCTGGCACAGCGACCTGAGCTACCTGCCGGAGCCACCCTCGTACACGTTGCTTCACGCGGCAGAGGTCCCGGACTTCGGAGGTGACACCCTCTGGTCCAACCAATACCTGGCTTACGACACCCTGTCATCGGGGCTGAAGGACACACTCCTCGGGCTTCGGGCCGTGCACTCGGCCGGGATGGCCTATGGGACCGGGGGATTTCTCGACCAGGTGAAGGACCTGACTTCCATGGCTATCGCCCCCTCACCGGAGGCCTACGCAGAACACACCCATCCCACGGTTGTCGAGCATCCGGTCACCGGCAAGTCAGCCCTCTACGTGAACCCCGTCTACACGACGAGGTTGGAGGGCTGGAGCCCGATGGAGTCGCAAGCTCTGCTTGACTACCTCTACCGTCATGCAACGAACGAGAACTTCACCTGCCGCCTTCGCTGGGCTCGTCACACCTTGGCCATTTGGGACAATCGGTGCACTATGCATAACGCCCTGAACGACTACTCGGGCAAGCGCCGGGAGATGTTTCGAACGAGCGTCAAGGGACTCGCTCCTCATGACTAGGAACCGGCCCACAGAGAAACAGTGGTGCTGGAGGTCGTCACAAATGATCGAGAAAGCAATGAACATCGGTGATGAGGTGAGTTCAGCTTGCTCCCATTCCCTCATGGCGGGACGTAGCGGTCGGCCGTGTCTCATTCCTTGCTCGTATTCATCTCCTCGGTAGACCCTTCAGCCATTTCGGCAAAGGTGTTGAGAACTCGGCCCAAGGGTGCTGACCGCGATTTCGCGCCGAAGTCGCACAAGCGCAATGGCGGTACTTGCACCAGTTGTGAAGATGGAAGTTGGGCACACCCGTTGACAATGTCCTCAAGGTGGGTTTGATGCGGGTCGAACCTCACTGTGTTCTCTGCGGGTGGAACATCTGAGCGATCCAAGAATGAGGAACAATGAAGCCTGTCCGTCTTTGTCGCTTGCCAGTCTTATGGGACCACCCCGTTGCCAGCAGCATGGGACCACCTC
>JADMIJ010000161.1 GCA_015478655.1 Acidimicrobiales bacterium
GCGCGGCGGCGATGTTGGTGTGCCCGTTCAGGCGGAGCGCGGTGATGACGAGGTTACCTGTTGACTGAACTACAGGTACTGTTTTCACTGGTCAGTGACCTGTAGGCCGGTGGGTCGTTGGTTCGATCATGAAGGAGCCAACGAGGGATCTGGCGGCCCTGGTCGTGCCCCAGGCTGGTCGTCTCGTAAGCACTGACGATTCCTGGGAGCCCTATCGGCTCGTCGACGCCGACGGGGTAACCGTTGAGTCGGTCGCTGCCTATCTGCGGGACCTGCAGGCGGCTGGCCGGGCGGCGGCGACGGCTCGTTCGTACTGCCTGGACTTGTTGCGGTGGTTCCGGTTCTTGTGGGCCACCGACGTGTGCTGGGACCGGGCGACGCGTGTCGAGGCCAGAGACTTCTGCCGCTGGTTGCAGGTCGCGGGCCAACCGGTGCGACCGCACTGGCGTCACCAGGGCGGCGAAGCGGAGACCATCACCACTGGTGGTCGACCAGGCGGTGTTCACCGGCCGTACGCGGCGTCGGTGCGCGCACACAGCGAGACGGTGCTGCGTAGCTTCTACGACTTCCACCTCGACGCGGGCACCGGTCCGATCCTCAACCCGTTCCCGCTGGACCGGGCCAGGCGCGGTCGCCGCGCGCACGCGCACCACAACCCGATGGATCCGCACCGCAATGAGCGGACCGGTCTCTACCGGCCGACGGTGCCCGCCCGGGTGCCGCGCAGCGTCCCGGACGAGGAATTCAACGAGATCTTCGCGCGGCTGCCCTCGCACCGCGACCGGGCGCTGGTCGCCTTCTACGTCTCCACCGGGGCGCGGGCCTCGGAGCTGCTCTCGACCACCCAGTCCGGGGTCGACCCCGGCCGAGGGCTGATCACAGTGGTCCGCAAGGGCAGCCGCGAGATCCAGGAGCTCCCGGCGTCGACCGACGCATTCGTCTGGCTGCGGCTTTACCAGGTCGAGATGGCCGAGAAGATCCCTCGTGGGCGCACCCGTCCGCTGTGGTGGACACGGCGCCATCCGACGCGTCCGTTGACCTATCACGCAGTGCACCGCATGTTCGAGCGGGTCAACGTCCATGTCGGCACGAACGCGACGCTCCACTCGCTACGTCACACCGCCGCCTACCGGATGGCCGAAGACCCCGGTCTGCCGTTGACCGACGTGCAGTTCGTCCTCGGACACGCGGCGCTGACCACGACACAGCTGTATCTGACCCCACGCAAGGAGGACGTGATCCGCCGGGTGCTGGCCCATCACAGTGAGCAGACCCGGCAGGCCGTCGCGCGAACGCACCCCGTCGTTGCGCCCGGCTACCGGCCCGAGTCGTTGGACGTGCTGTTCGGGAACCGACTGTCGTGATCACCGACGTCGAGCGGGACACCGACGTGCAGGAGCACGCCAGCCGGTCCCCGGCGGCCATGCCTACCCTGATCAGCGCCCGGTTTCCGGCCCGCCCACGCCCAGCGGGATGGCTGGCCACGAGGCAGGGTCGGGAGCAGGTGTTCGACCGGCTGACCCAGGCGCCGTTCCTTCTGAATTCCGCCGGGGCGCAGAAGGAGCGTCGTCGCGGGCTGGTGGCGCTGCTGGACTGGCTGGTCGAGCAGCCCGGAGCGGGCTGGCAGGACCGCTGGCTGGCCAGCGGCGCCGACACCGCGGGCGTGGACTGGCGTCGAATCCCCGCCCAGTGGCTGCGCGTGACCGACCGGTCGGAGAGTCTGACCGGCCCGTTGGGCGCGGCGTTGACGGTCGCTATCTGCGCCGATGTCCTGCGCCCCAGCCCCGCATGGTTCGTCGCGGCGGTGCCCCGCGGCGGCGCCCTCGCGCGCGGCATGGCCCATGCTCGTGACGCCGCAGGATTCGCCCGGTTGCGGCAAGTGTGCGATCGGGACGACCACCTGCCCGCCACGGCGGGACGGCACACGCTGCACCGTGCCGCGATCGTCCTCGGCGCCCACGGCGGTCTGATCGCCGACATCACCGTCGGCGACACCCTGGAGCTACTCGGTGCTGAGTCCGCGGCCCACCGCAAGCCGATGGCTCACGGCATCGCGTTCTATCGGGCGCTGCACCAGTCTGGAATCCTCGGGCCGGACGCGCCGGCACGGCTGGAGGAGCTGCGCAGCGCTGGTCAGCGCACCCCCGCCGAGCTCATCGACCGATTCGACCTCGCCTGCCGACCGATCCGCGACCTGCTGGTGGACTATCTGTCCGAACGCCACCCGAGGCTGGACTACAGCAGCTTGCGCAGCCTCGCCGCGGACCTGGGAAACATGTTCTGGAAAGACCTGGAACGCCACCATCCCGGCATCGACAACCTCCACCTGACACCCGAGATCGCTACCGAGTGGAAGCAGCGACTGCGCACCCGGCAGAAGATCGTCACCACCGCCACCGGTGAGAAGACGGCCCTCACCGTGGACCGGATCGGCTACCGCCAGTGCCTGACACCGGTTCGGGCGTTCTACCTGGACCTGGCCCAATGGGCGCTCGAGGACCCCGCCCGCTGGGGACAGTGGGTCGCTCCCTGCCCCGTCGGCGAGGAGGAGATCAACCAGCGCAAGGCCGCCAGGCAGCGAAAGTCGCGCATGGACGCGCGCACCCGACAGAGGCTGCCCGTCCTCCCCATCCTGGTGCGCGCTGTCGACGAGCGGCGCAAGACCACCGAGGCGCTCCTGCTGGCAGCCCGCCGAGCCAGCCCCGGGGACTGCTTCACCGCCGCCGGCCAGACCCTCACCCGTGCGGTCACCAAGAACCCCACCACCAAGGTCTGGGTCGAAGACCCCGCCACCGGCAGGCGCCAGGATCTGGCGATGGAGGAGGACCTGGCGTTCTGGGCCTGGGCCGCGGTCGAGGTCCTGCGGACCACCGGGGTCCGGATCGAAGAATTGCTGGAGATCACCCACCACAGCCTCGTGCAATACCGACTGCCCAGCACCGGCGAACTCGTCCCCCTGCTCCAGATCACGCCGTCCAAGACCGACTCCGAGCGGCTCCTGGTAGTCAGCCCGGAGCTCGCCGATGTGCTGTCAGCCATCGTCAGCCGAGTCCGGGGCGGCGCCGCGACGGTCCCCGTCATCCCCGCCTACGACCGAACCGAGTGCGTCTGGCTCGCCCCGGCTCCTTGGCTGTTCCAACGCAGACTCGGCACCGAACACCGCCGAATATGCTCCGGCGCGATCCGCAACATGCTCAACACCGCCCTCGCTCACAGCCCCCTGTCCGATCCCACGACCGGTGGCCCGCTGCGCTTCACCCCGCACGACTTCCGGCGGATCTTCATCACCGACGCCATCATGTCCGGTCTCCCACCGCACATCGCGCAGATCATCGCTGGCCATCAGGACATCAACGTCACCCTCGGCTACAAGGCCGTCTATCCCGAGGAGGCCATCCAAGCCCACCTGGCGTTCCTGGCCCGGCGACGAGCACTACGACCCAGCGAGGAGTACCGCGTCCCCACCGATGAGGAATGGACCGAGTTCCTCGGTCACTTCGAACGCCGGAAGGTCTCCACCGGGACCTGCGGCCGCGCATTCGGCGCAGCCTGCATCCACGAACACGCCTGCATCCGCTGCTCGATGCTCTGGCCCGACCCCGCCCAACACGAGCGACTCGCCGAGATCCGCGACAACCTCACTGCCCGCATCGCCGAAGCCGAACGCGAGAGCTGGCTCGGCGAGGTCGAAGGACTGAAGATCAGCCTCGCCGGCGCCGAGGACAAACTCGCACAGATCCAACGACGCACCCGCAACCAGAACACCGTCGAGCTGGGCATCCCCACCCTCACGGGCAGCGGCTGACCGACGAGCGGACGACCGTCGAGCAATAAAGATCAAGTTCAGAGAATTCTCAGCGCGGCCATGATGTGCGGCCCGTTGCTGGTGCGGACCTGGGAGCGGTC
>JADMIJ010000162.1 GCA_015478655.1 Acidimicrobiales bacterium
CGCGTCGTTCGTGCAGGTGGTGGACGCGCCGATCAGGGGACCTGAATAGTTACAAATCGACTATGACGAGCATGAAATCGACTAGGAATTGGTCGACGAGCGGTGCGACTTCGGGCGGCCGATTGCCCAGGTATGAGAAGCAATATGCTCGCGTTCGTCGCTGACTGCCACCTCAAGGTGCCTCGAGGGTTCCACTTCCATCACCGCATCTGCGTAGACGACTGCCGAGTGGTCCAGTTCGGGGCGGGCCCAGCTCGACACACCCGCCGATCAGCGGGCAATGCCTGCCACATCGGTAACACCGGTTCCTCCCAGGCTTCCATTGAAGGGCGCATCGTCGTAGGAGAACACCCCGCCGTCGGCTGCGGTGATCCAGTAGCCGTTTCCGCTCGGCGAGGCAGCCATGCCCACGATCGGGCTGTTCAGGTGGATGGAGCCGGCCGATCCATGGAAGCCGGCGTCGCCGAAGGAGAAGATCCCGCCGTCGGCGGCCACCAGCCAGTAGCCGTTTCCGCTCGGCGTGGGGGCCATGCCCACGATGGGCTGATTGAGGTGGAGGCTGCCCGTCGAACCGTAGAAGGCGGCGTCGCCGAAGGAGAAGATCCCGCCGTCGGAGGCCACCAACCAGTAGCCCTTGCCGTCGGGCGTGGCGGCCATGCCCACGATGGGCTTGTTGAGGTGGAGGCTGCCCGTCGAACCGTAGAAGGCGGCGTCGCCGTACGAGAAGATCCCGCCGTCCGAGGCCACGAACCAGTAGCCCTTGGCGTCGGGGGTGGCGGCCATGCCGAGCACCGGCTTGTTGAGGTGGAGGCTGCCCGTCGAACCGTAGAAGGAGGCGTCGCCGAATGAGAATACCCCGCCGTCGCCGGCCACCAGCCAGTAGCCGCCGTCGAGGGGAGTCGTAGCCATGCCGACCACCGGCTGGTTCAGGGTGGTGCCACTCAGGTCGCCGAACAGGTCCACACCGAAGATGGAACCGAACAAAGACGCCGAGCTACTCAGGGTTGCCGAGCTGGAGACGCTGCCGCCACTCTGGTAGAGGTTGTAGCCTGGCGGACGCGTGCTCGGTGGGACGTTCAGCCCAACGGTCCCGAGGGCGGCAAAGCCGAGGCTGGCCGTCACGCAGAAGAACTGGAGGGCCATAGCCGTGACGGTGCCCGTGCCGTCATGGGTGAACTGGTCGATCGAGACTCCGCCCACGAAGCCGTTTGGCCCGCAGGTCTGGCCGCCGGCGACGACGGTGACGGATCCGCCTTGGCCGAGGAGGCTGGCCACTGTCGACCCGGCAGCCAGCGGGCCAGCGCCAGACACTGTCAGCGAGTTCCCGGAGTCCCAGTGGACGACCAAGGTGGTGCCGGTGTATGTGGCGGAGATGCCGGTGGCGGTGGTGGAAACCTGGGGTGTGACGACGCTGGCACTGCCCGAGGCTGTGGTCACCTTTGAGATGTTCGGAGGCCCGGGGACCCGGGGCGCCCCGGGGACGTACGCTGCATGGGCGGTGCCCGGTTGGGCCAGGGCGATGACCCGCTGAGCGAGGCCAGTGGTGGATGCCCCGGCCGGGGTGGCGCCCAGGATTCCCGTCGCAGCCACCACGGCCACGGCGACAGTCAGTCCGATGACCGCTCGGATCGTCGACGGCGTGAGGGCGCTGTCCCGACGGGCAGTGTCATCGTTGGTTGTTGCCGTCATGGGTGGTTCCCCTCGTCTCTGGATTCGTGATTGCTACAGGTTCCGCCACAACACTCGAGAGGGCCACCTGCTACCGCTACTCGATCGACCGTAGTCGCGCCCTTGGCCGATTGGGAAGGATGGTCTCCGCCTGAACGGCTGGTAGTGCGTTGAGCCCGTCTCGGGCACGCCACGCCCACCGAGACATTGGACACCTACTCCCATTCGTGACCGGACACCGAGGTCCGAACATGAGTCGTTGTGGATGCCGTGCTCGGGGCGTCTCAAAGTCCTGCGTCAAACCTACGTCGACCGAGCCGACTCCGGAGAGAGTCCCTGGTCAACCGACTGGTGACGGTGAGCCGGCCTGTAGGCGGGAAACTGCAATGTGTGATTTTGGCGGGACACCGAGGGCCACGGAAGGCGCTGACCTGGCATGTTCTGAATTCAGGTCACCGAACCCCTGCGAACCGCGTGAGATATTGAGTCACGATTGAGTCACGCTGGGGTGCTCCCGAGCCCTTCCTCACGGACTATAGAGGGCGTCGTAGAACGCACCGAATCGGAGGTGGAGTTGATCCAGCAATCGGCGTGCCCCTATCCGCTATGGCGATCGTCAGGACGGGACAGCAGGACGGTCTGGTGCTTGCAACAGTTGCCTGCCCACGAACGGCATCCGGGCGTGTGGATAACTGGATCAGTTCACTCTGTTGAGTCGGATGTAGTGCCTCATACCAAACGTCAAGAAGAAGAGTATGGTCCAAGCGCCGCCGCTCGGTGCGCACTCCAGCCGAATGGTCTGATTGTCTTCTCCAGAGATGACAAGTTTTTGGCTGCGACACCAAGCGGTCTTTAGGAATATCTCGGATGTTGCCGCTTCAATCGGAATGAGCAGTCGTTCACCGACCGAAATCGTTCCCCGCTGCTCTGATTCGATGAATACTCTGTACGCAACAAGCGAATCCCGCCGTGTGTGAGCCCGATGCAACTCTACAAACACAGTTCTCTCAATCGTGAGGTATTGGGCTTTACGCCGCCGGGAATGCCGTGCCTGCCACACTACGGGCAGCGATGCCGAAGGGTATCCCCGACCGCTGCCGGTTTGCGGCGGCCATCGAGGGTGGTGCGCTTGCCGACCGCTAACCGCCCTCCTTTGAACTTTGCTTCGGTGGCGTAGTCCGGCCACCGTGCCCCACACCACCGGGTCAGGGGGCATGCAGGGTGATACCCACAGCACATGGACCGTTCTGGGCCTACGCTTCAGGACATGCGGGCAGTCGAGAGGGCGTTCCGAATCGTTGTGGCGTCAACCCTGACAGTCATTTTCACGGCCTGGTCGGTTCACCTGTTTGTCGAGTCGCAGCCGTCGGAGGCGCCGATCGTTCAGATCCCGAAGTGCCCCACTAATCCACCCGACCAGGCCTGCATCGAGCACGCCCTCAAGGTGGCCTTCTCGGGCAACGTCGTCGACCACTGGTCATTATGGGTGATCTGGGTCTTCTGGGCTTTGATTGCCGTCGTCTGGCTGGCCGCCTGTGCCCTCATCCTGTGGGCACCCCGCCGAGCCAACAACTCGGTCTCTGGCAAGCTCGGCGAGCCGTCTGTCGATGATCCCGTCGCCGGGTCTGTTGGTGCGCCCCAACCTGAGGTGTCCGCCGCTGGTCGGTAAGACGGTCGGAGGTGCCCCTGATCGGCTCGGGGCGCAGTATCGATCGGCGCTCGCTTGCTGGCAGCTATCTGCCATGATCGGCATATTCGGGCGTAGGTCGGGATGCCATGATGGCGGAATGAGCCTCAGGTTTGAGAACACGGAGCCGAAGGTCCGGTGGGACAAGGTCGCCATCGATCTGGTGGTGGGACCCCTCATCGGAGACGGGGTCGCTGGAAGCTACTCAGGCAAAGCCAAGGTCATGGCCGTGAATGGCGCCGGGCAACATCGAGTTGTCGAGGCCGTGGACCCCGAGCAGAGCGCTGAGGAACGGATGGCTGTTATCCAGAGTGACTATGAGTTACTGAGCACCCAGGCGTGGTGCGAGAAGTACAGCGTCCCTCTCCCTTTCGCCGAGGGGTGACCCACAACACCAATGATGCGCAGACCTTCTGGCCGACTCAGCCTCAAGTGCTTGCTGTCGCGAGCGCTGGATGTCGTTTGCCAGCGACATGGGACCAGCTGACCGCTGGTTTTGCCAGTGACAT